>JAGDMJ010000029.1 GCA_017860555.1 Bacteroidota bacterium | reverse complement strand
CTCAAAAAGAAGGCGGAGGATGCGATCAAAGGCATCTTCAAAAAGTAAGAACGGCGCCTTCGACGAGTCTGCGGGCCTGCGCCCCAGGAAGTCGCTCGGACAGAATTTTCTGCGGGATGACCGGATCTCCCGCAAGATCGTCCTTGCCATCGACCTGCGGCCGGCCGACGTGGTTTTGGAGATCGGACCGGGGGAAGGGGCCCTCACAAGGCATCTTGCTGCCTCCGGTGCAAGGCTCGTCCTGGTCGAGTTGGATGAACGGGCGGTGGGGCGCATGCGGGAGCTGTATGGTGGCTCAGGCGTGCAGGTGCTCCACCAGGATGTCCTGACGGTGGATCTTGACGCGCTGGCCGCTTCGATGAGCACGGAGCGGCTGCGTGTTGTGGGAAATATCCCGTATTACATTACCAGTCCGATTCTGTTTCACGTGCTTGACAACCGCCACCGGGTGCGTGACCTGACGATGATGGTGCAGAAAGAAGTGGCCAGGCGCCTGGCGGCTGTGCCGCGGACGAAAGAGTACGGCATTCTTTCGGTCTTTTGCCAGCTGTTCGCGGACGTTGAAATCCTGTTTGATGTCCAGCCTGGCTCGTTCCACCCCCGCCCGGACGTGACCTCTTCGGTGGTGCGGCTTGTGATGCTCGATCGTCCCCGGTATGCCCTGCGCGACGAGCAGTTCTTCCGTGAGATGGTCCGTTCGGTGTACGGAATGCGTCGCAAGACCCTCCGGAACGCCCTTCGGTATTTTCTGGACGCTGACCCGGCCGCGGCCGTCCCGGACGCATCCATCTTGCAGCGCCGTCCGGAAGACCTGACAATCGAGGAAACCGTTGGGCTCAGCAATTTCCTTTTCGAGCATTTTCGTCGGTAGAGGGCTGGCTGTCTCATGAATATTCGCAACCACACACAGTGGCTCCACTCAGCCGACATTCTCGTCGCTGGCTTCCTGTCGTTGCTCACGGCATTGAACGTGCTCTTTTCCCCGCGGATCCCGAACTGGTGGTTCATGGTGATCGTGAACCTTGCCATCATCGGGTTTATTGCCTGGCTCGGATTTGCGCGGCACCATTGCGGTTCGAAGACGATCCGGGTGATTCACGACTGGTACGTTGCGCCGCTGGTCTTTTTCTCGTTCAAGGAAATCTATTTCATGTTGAAGCCGATGCACTTCGGTCGGGACTATGACGACTTGCTGATCGCCATCGACCGGTGGATGTTCGGCGTGGACCCTACCCACTGGCTCATGCAATTTGCCACCCCCTGGTTGACGGAAATTCTTCAGCTCGCCTACACGATGTTCTATGTCCTGTTCCTGATCCTGGGATATGAATTCTACCGCCGGCGCAACCTGGCGCTCTTCCACTACTTCATGTTCACCTGCGTGTACGGCTTCTTTCTCTCCTACCTCGGTTACTTCACGCTTCCCGCGGTGGGGCCCCGGTTCACGCTGCATGAGTTCATGACGCTGGACCAGGAACTGCCCGGCGTGTTCCTCACGCCGTATTTGCGCTGGTTCGTGAATGCGGGAGAGTCGATCGTCAGCAACGTGTCGAACGAGGTGGCGCTGGCCACCACACAGCGCGATGTTTTCCCGAGCGGTCACACCATGATGACACTCGTGCTGATGTACCTCAGCGGCAAGTACAAAACGCGCAGCCGCTACTTCATTTATTTTACAGGTACGCTTCTGATCATTGCCACCGTCTATCAGCGCTACCACTATGTGATCGACCTGGTAGGCGGCGCCCTGTTCATGGCCCTCTGCGTTCTCACCTCGCACCGCCTCTACACCTTTGTGACGAATGCGTTCGGTACACTGGAAAGCCGTTTCACCACGTCCGGCCACGAGCGTCCAGCCACAATCCCGGAAGCGGTGAGCGGGACGAACGAATCGTAGATCGGCCCAACGGCTCGGCCGAACCGGTGCGTCCTCCGCACGGTTCGGCATCGCGCAGGCTGTTGCCTCCCCTGGACCCGCAAGCATACGCCCCCCCGGGGCGCGCGATCCCGTCGGGCGGCATGACCCGCTTGCTTTTGTGCCTTTCCCTTCCTATGTTTACAACACCTGAATAGTTGTTCAATCGTTCACATGCGGAAACATCATGACGACTCGGGAAGTGATGGATGAAGGTGCTTTCGTGAACAAACATCATGCGATCCGGGCTGCAAAGGCGATCCATGACGATGAAACCCTCATGGGGCTCAGCGAGATCTTCAAGATGCTGGGAGATGTTACCAGGCTGAAGATTTGCCTTGCGCTCTCCCGGCACGAGCTCTGCGTGAGCGATATCGCCAGGCTACTCGACCTTACCGAATCTGCGGTTTCGCATCAACTGCGGATCATGAAGGCAATGCGCCTGGTGACCTATCGCAGAGAAGGGAAAATGACCTACTACATGCTGGACGATGAGCATGTGGAAGAGCTCATCACGATGGGAGTGCGGCACGTCTCGGAGGCGTGACGGTGAACGGACCGACGCGAAGCAGTCTGGCCGCAGGTCGGTCATATATAGACCGCTTCGTGGGGAAACGCTCGCAATGACAGATGCGTGATTCAGTTGCACGAGGTGAGGGGAAGATTAAGTGGAAAAGGTGGGGAAAAAATACGTCGTCTCGGGTGTCTGCTGCAGCACGGAGGAAGGAGTCTTGCGAAAGTGCCTTGACACCTCCCTCGGGCCCGGGGCGTACACGTTCAACCTGGCGACGTCGGAGCTCGCTGTGCAAGAAAACCTTGACGGCGAACGTGTCGTGCACCATGTCCGGGAGGCGGGTTTCACCGCCCGTCCGGTGGAGGGTGGGCCGAGGCGGGAAGGTTTCTGGGAGCGGCACCGCCAGGGAGTGATCGCGGGGATTTCCGCGCTGTTGCTCCTGGCCGCCCTGGCTCTGGAGAAGATCGGGAACATGGAGGCAACTGCCAGGTTTCTCCTGCTTGCTTCGATGCTGATCGGGGGATGGGACATCTTCAGGAGGGCACTGAAGGCGCTCCGGAACAGAGTGCTGGATATGAACTTCCTGATGGCCGTCGCGGTGACCGGTGCCGTTCTGATCGGGAAGTGGGAGGAGGGTGCGGCGGTCATTGTGCTCTTTGCGTTGTCGCTGATGCTGGAATCCTACAGCCTGATGCGGACGCGGCGTGCCGTGCGCTCGCTGATGGATTTCAGTCCGGAGATGGCCGATGTGATCCGCGACGGCATGGAAGTCGCCGTTCCCGCCAGGGGCGTCACACCCGGGGAATTGTTGATGATCAGGCCGGGGCAACGCATTCCACTGGATGGCCTGGTCGAGACGGGGATGTCAGGCGTCGTGGAAACGATGATCACCGGGGAATCCACCCCGGTGGAGAAAGTCCCGGGATCGCTGGTGTACGCCGGCTCCATCAACGACCGGGGTACACTCACCGTACGCGTGACCAGGATCTTCGAAGACACAACGCTCGCGCGCATTGTCAACCTGATCGAACAGGCTCAACAGCAGCGCGCGCCTGTGCAGAGTTTCGTGGACCGGTTCGCCGCCATCTACACGCCGGCGGTGCTGGCAATCGCTCTTGCGGTCGCCGTGGTGCCCCCGCTCGTGCTCGGGCAGCCGTTTATCGACTGGCTGTACCGGGCGCTGGTCATGCTGGTCATTGCCTGTCCGTGCGCGCTGGTGATTTCCACACCGGTGACGATCGTGAGCGCGTTGACCAACGCCGCCCGGCGGGGCATGCTGATCAAAGGCGGAAAACACCTCGAAACGCTGAGCACGGTCCGTTCCATTGCGTTCGATAAAACCGGGACGCTCACCGAGGGAAAGCCCAGGGTCACGGACATCATTCCGTTGAACTCCCTTTCCCGCGAGGAACTGCTGGAGATCGTCGCGGCCATTGAGCATCGCTCGGAACATCATCTTGCGTCGGCGGTGTTGGAGGAGGCTGCCCGTGCGGGCGTGGACTTCACGCGGCAGATCCTTGAAGAGTTCAGGGCGATTCCCGGGAAGGGAGTCATGGCGAGGATCGGCGGGAAGATCTACTATCTCGGCAACCGGCGGCTGTGCGAGGACCTGGAGTTCTGCAACGGGCATGTACGGGAACGCCTCGAACAGCTCGCGCGTGAGGGAAAGACCACCATCGTGCTGGGAAAGGATCATGAAGCGCTCTGCATCGTGGCGGTGCGCGATACGGCGCGGCACACAAGCCGAGATATGGTCTCGGACCTCCGGCGCCTCGGCGTGTCCCATATGGTGATGCTTTCGGGCGACCACGCAACCGCGGTGGGGCAGCTGGCCGGAGAAGTAGGGATTGAACATCAAGGCGCGGAGATGCTCCCCGAGGAAAAAATGAACGCCATCCGGGATTTGCGTGGACGGTACGGCTCCGTGGCCATGGTGGGTGACGGCATCAACGATGCTCCCGCGCTTGCTGCCGCCTCCGTAGGAATTGCGATGGGATCGAACGGCACGGACACGGCGCTTGAAACGGCCGACGTTGTGCTCATGCGGGATGATCTGTCCATGCTGCCGCTCCTGCTTCGCCTCAGCAGAAAAACCATGGCTGTCGTACGTCAGAATATCGCCTTTGCGCTTGCGGTGAAGCTGATCTTCCTGGTTCTGAGCGTTGCGGGAGTCGCCACCCTCTGGATGGCAGTGCTGGCGGACGATGGTGCCGCGCTTCTGGTGATCTTGAACGGTTTGCGACTGCTCTCATTCAAGCGATGATTTCAATGACCCGCTCCTCGCATATTGAGGAAGTCCTGGCTTCTGTCCGCGACCAACAGGAGTCCAAACGGTTTATGCAAGCGCGCCAGATTCTCCTGGAGCACCTGGTTTATACGCGGGAGATCCTGAATGGGAAGGATTTTGTCTTTTCTGGCCCGGAGACGCTCCTTCACCTGGCCCTCCGCGACCTGGTTGCCGTTGAGCACCGGGTGGGAAGGTTCTTGTTGTTCGATTACGCAAGGGTGGACGACTTCTATCTGCTCAGGATCGTGGGAACGGAAGCGTACAAAGAGGCAATCGACACGTACTTCTAGCCGGCCCCTAGGCGGGGAGAACGCCGAAAAAGGGCCCAAATGGCGCGGCTGTCCCTGTTAATCCACAAGACCCGGTTTTTCCGCCTGTTCTTCAGTCCGGGCGGGAGTTTCCGGGCCGCTTTTTTGTTGACTTGGGCAACGATTTTTTGTACATTGTTAATCCACAAAATTCTCGCTCGATTCATCCCTCAATAAGGAATGGTGAGATGTACGCAGTAGTTGAAATCTCCGGGAAGCAGTACAGGGTGACCAACAATGATGAGATCCTTGTGCCGACCCGCAAAGAAAAGCCGGGCGACAAGGTGAAGTTCGACCGTGTTCTCCTTCTCGGCAGCGACAAGGAAATCACAGTCGGACACCCCGTGGTGTCGGGAGCGTCGGTCGAGGCGACCGTCATGGATGGCGTGAGGGGGGAGAAGGTGATCGTGTTCAAAAAGAAAAAGCGCAAAGGGTACCGCGTCAAGAAGGGGCATCGCCAGGATTATACCCGCGTGCAGATTACAAACATCGTCATGTAGGAAATCGGTTATGGCACACAAAAAAGGTGTTGGCAGCTCACGGAACGGCCGCGACAGCAACGCGCAGCGTCTTGGCGTCAAACGCTTCGGCGGCGAGAATGTGCCTGCCGGCAGTATCCTCGTGCGCCAGCGCGGTACACGGTTCGAGCCGGGGGTGAACGTCGGTATCGGCGGCGATGATACGCTCTTCGCCAAGATCAATGGCATCGTCCATTACAAGAAGTACAGCAAAAGCCGGAAAGTGGTCAGCGTGTTGCCTCCCAAGGCATAAGTTCTCTGCATCCGTTGAGAAATGAAACAGTCCTGCCAGTTCGGCGGGACTTTTCCATTTGAACCTTCAGCTTATCCTTCACCAGTCCCTTTACAAGCCACTTTCGGGAGACATGCTATGAAGATCACAGTCATCGGTGCGGGCAACGTAGGCGCCACCACGGCGCAACGTCTTGTCGACAAGCAGCTCGCGAATGAAATCGTCCTGGTAGATGTGTTGGATGGCATCCCGCAGGGCAAAGCACTCGACATCTACGAGTCAACGCCGGTCGAGAAGACCGACGTGAAGGTCGTCGGCACCAACACCTACGATGCAACCGCCGCATCGGACATCATCGTCATCACGGCCGGCATCGCTCGCAAGCCGGGCATGAGCCGTGATGACCTGATGAATACCAACAGTGGCATTGTCAAGAGTTGCACCGAGGCGAGCGTGGCACAGTCGCCCAACGCTATCCTCATCGTCGTGTCCAATCCTCTTGATGTCATGAGCTACGTAGCCCTGAAGGTGAGCAAGTTCGAGCGCCACCGCGTCATTGGGATGGCGGGCGTGCTGGACACCGCACGGTTCCGTTCGTTCATTGCCATGGAGCTGAATGTGTCCGTGGAGGATGTGAGCGCCTTCGTTCTGGGAGGCCACGGCGACTCCATGGTGCCGCTCCCCCGCTATTCGACAGTGGCCGGCATCCCGATCACCGAGCTACTGGACAAGGCTGCGCTCGAACGGCTGGTGAAGCGGACACGCGACGGCGGCATTGAGATCGTCAATTTCCTCAAAACCGGCAGCGCCTACTACGCCCCCTCCTCGTCGGCTGTGGCCATGGTGGAATCGATCGTGAAGGACAAGAAGAGAATCCTTCCCTGCGCGGCGTACCTGCAGGGCGAGTATGGCCTGCAAGACACCTTCGCAGGCGTGCCGGTGAAGCTCGGCCGCAAGGGGATCGAAGAGATCATGCAGATTAAGCTGAATCCCGACGAGCAGGCTGCCCTCAACAAGTCGGCAGAGGACGTCAAGCAGTCGATCGGAAAACTCAAGCTGTAAGAACGAAAAGAGAGTCACGTGGAAATGAACGGGAGGGGGACACGAAAGACCCGGCAGGCGATGAGGGTTCTCGTCGTTCTCCTCTCTGTTTGTTCGGCCCTTGCGGCCGGGTGCCGTAACGGCGAATCCGGCCCGGAACCGTCGCCGTCAATCCCATTCTCTCTCAACTTTCCCCCGGGTGCGCACTATGTGTATGACACCTGGATGCTGGACGAGCGTAATCCGCAGCCTCCTTCGTCAAAGACGTCCAGCTTCTGGCATGTGCTCGGCACCGGGCTGGGCTATCAGGGGAAGGGCGGCGTGACCATGATCGCCGACAGCACGAGCAGTAGCGGGATGGACACGCTCTACCTGGCGATGTCCCCTTCCGGCGAACTTTCCATCTATGGATTTCTTTCGAGGATCGTCAAGCGGCGCCTGGACCGGAACATCCCCGAACGCTGGGACCTGGTGGCATCTTTTTCGGTCGGCATGACGGGACTCTGGAAGGTGGGTCCGGCGGACAGTCTGGGTAAGGAAATGGTGTACGGGGAGTTTGCAGGTGTCGCGGAATACTACTCCGCAAACATCGATGGTGTCACTGAAGCTTTCCCGGCCTATCGGGTGGATCTCACCGGCCCGGCGCTCTACTATAGCCTCTGGTTCTCCAACAATCCCAATGCCATCGTCCGGCTTCTCGAAGAGCCCGACTTCGAAGTGACAGGCCAGCTGCGAGAGCTGGCAGCAGTCAAAACTGCAGGCAGAAATCAGTAGCCGTCATTTGTTCAAAGCCAACCAGAGCCGCACCTCGAGCCCGCCGTTAGTCTGCTGGAACTCAACCTTGTCCATCAGCGTCCGCATCAGAAAGATCCCGCGGCCGCTCTCCTTCAGCAGATTCTTCTTCTTGAGAGGGTTCGAAACGTGGTCCAGTTTGAAGCCTTTCCCCTGGTCTTCGACGATCAGGAGCAACCATCCGGGTAGATGCTCGCACTTGAGTATGATTTTCTTCTTCGGATCCGATCTGTTTCCGTGGATAATGGCGTTGTTCACGGCCTCTGTCAACGAGACCATGAGCTTGTGGAACTGGATCTCGTCCAGGCGAATGGTCTTGTTCACCTTCTTGAGAAAGAGTTCGACTTTGCAGATGTTCTTGGGGCTGCTTGGGATGGTTGCACGGAATTCGATCTGTTGGTGTGTCACCGCTCCGCTCGCTAGAAGTTCATGAGGATGTTCATGGTCATGTTGGTGAGACCGCTTCTGGTGCCATCGGGCTGGCGACGCTCCTCATACCATCCGCGAAGTCGGATCTGGCCATGGCGCCCTACCTCCCATGTAATGAGACATGTCGGTCCGACGCTACGAAGATAAAGATCCAACCTCTTCCCTTCCGGTTTATAGGCATAGCGCGATTGGCTGAAGAACCGAATTCCAACGGCGAAGAGCAACCCCGGTTCAGGCGAAAACCGCGCCTGCACAACATACGTCTTTTCTATGAAAGAATTCTCCGTCCGCTCTCTGAACTCAGTCCACTTTAACTGCCCTCGCTCATAAAGCTTCAAATATGCGAAAAAGTCAAGTCCGATTTTCTTCGTAATTTGGACCGACGTGGAATCAATCCAGCCAAATTGCCGAAAAGAGAAGCTTTTCACCAATCCCACCTGTTGCTCGAAATCGTACACCGTGTAATTTGCCAGAACTTCGAACACGTTCATGGTCATGAAAGATGCCGATGGGCGGTACGTGGTCCGGGGGGACAGGCGCAGGACCCGGTTGATGTTGTTGTTCGCGCTCCGGTCGCTCAGGAGATACACCAGGTGGCTCATTGTGCCGTCAAGTGTGAACTCCATGTCCAGGTAACGGCTTACCCGGTGGCTGGTGCCAATGCTGGCGACGACAAGTAATTCATCGCGGTCCTCGACGTTCAGCGGGCTGGGGGTGTCATAGCGCAGGATGCGGGCGGCGGCGGAGATGAACACCCGGTCCGAAAACGAGAGAGGCAGCTCCAGCGCTCCGGAGAGCGAAGTCTGGCGGGACGTATTGTTCTTTGATTCTTCCTGTGCGCTTGCTTCCGCGAATCCCCTGGGTATCGTGTTGTCAGACAGCTTTATCGCGTGACTCTCATCCCGTTCGTTGTACGCCAGGCGCAGGGACCCCCCGGTACGGCCGTCCCGGGATCGGTAGTCGGTTTGAAAGAATGCCTCGAGCCGGAGCTCATCGATGTGCGTATTGAATTGCCCCGGAGGAGGTATCGCATCGGGATAGCGCAGGTCTTTGTCGAGCCCTCTGCTGTGCACCCCGAAGTAGAATGAGGCCGCCACGCGCGGGAGAATGTCGTATGCGAGAAGATTGGAAAAGGCGAAAATGTTTTCCACCCGGCTTTCGATGGTACTGTCGCCCGAGATATAGAACTCGCGCCGGTTCCTGGCAACGCCAAAGTCCACGCTGTCGCGAGCGTTCCCGGTGAACTGTTTTTGCACGGAGACCCGTCCGAAGTGGCTCTCAAGCTTTCGCGGCTGGAGGTTGTCCGTGTGATACTGGCCGGCCGCATTGAAGAGATATCCGTCGATGTCCAGGTTGTCAGCGCGCGCGCCGAACTGCAACGACGGTCCCCGGTCGTGCACATCGGCCTGCTTGTCCCATCGGTAACCAGCCATGGGCGAGAACGACACGGACTGGAACGGAAGATATACCACTCCCCCGAGCAGGGAGTTCATTGACGCGTTGCCGAGTCCAACGCCGCGATCGTCGGAGTAGATCAGTGAAGACCATTGACCGGCCGTGAAGAGATTGTCAAGGACCGGATGGCTGATGCGCAAGCCCAGGCTCTGCTGGTTGCTTTGAAGTTTCCGGGCGCCAGGAGCGTTCACCAGAACAATGTTGGATGAATAGAGCTCGTTCAGGCTGAAGCGCGTGCGCCCGGCAGAGGTGTCGATGGATGCCCGGCCGATCCAGGTGAAGGTATTGAGGTTGCGGTCAAAGAGGATCCCGGCGGAATTGCGAAGCCGGAGCGTGTCGGCCGACTGAAGCGTGACGTCGGCGCGCTGTGTGTCCTGGCTCCGGGCCAGGGCCGTCGCGAGCAGGCCGAGCAGCATGAGATATGCCGTGAGCCGCCGGATCATAAGAAGTGCCGTCAGCAGAGCATTGCTTCATCGCCACGATCAGGTATGCCGACCGCTGAGAATCCGGCCGCCTGCAGCCCGCCGGAGAGTTGCTCAGCCTGGGCAGGATCCCCGTGGACTAGAAAGACCCTCTTCATCCGCTTGCGATTGAACTTGCCGACATAGGAGAGAAGCTCGTTGCGATCGGCATGGCCGCTGAAGGAGTTCAGGACCACCACTTCCGCCTTCACTTCGTGCGGCTCCCCGAAGATGTTGACGATAGGTTGTTTGTCCACCAGCTTCTTCCCCAGGGTGTTCTCCGCCTGGTAGCCGACGATCACGACCATGTTTCTGGCGTCGCCCACGCCGTTGGCGAGATGATGGACGATCCGCCCGTTGTCGGCCATCCCTGAGGCGGCGATCACGATGAACGGCCCCGGCCGGTCGTTCAGCTGCTTGGAATGTTCGACGTCGCGAATGTACGTCAACCGTTCAAACCCGAACGGGTCATTGTTCTCGGGCGAGGCAAGGATGGCCCTGGTCTCCTCATCGAAGCATTCGGGATGCTTGCGGAAGACCTCGGTCACATTTACGGACAAGGGGCTGTCCACAAACACCGGCAGGTAATCGATCTTACCCTCGATGCTGAGCCTATGCAGGACGTAGACCAGCTCCTGTGTCCTCCCCACAGCGAACCCGGGGATGATGATCTTTCCGCGGCGCTGGACTGCGCGCCGGATGGGGTCCAGGAGCTGCTCCTCCATGGCGCTTACGGGAGCATGCAGCCGTCCCCCGTAGGTGCTTTCGCTGATCAGGAAATCCGCCTCATCGCCAACGAAAACCGGATCGCGGAGGATCGGGAGGCCGGGGCGTCCGAGGTCGCCCGTGAAAACAAGGTGACAGGTATGAGATCCCTCTTTCAGGGTTAATGCCAGCGATGCCGATCCCAGCATGTGCCCGGCATCTTCGTACCTGCAGTGAATGCCATCAATCACGTCAAAGGTCTGGCCGTACTCCATCCCGCGCAGGAGCGGCAGTGTGGCTTCCACGTCGGTCCGGGTGTAAAGTGGGGTGACCGGTCCAAGCCCTTTGCGTTGGTGCTTCTTGTTGATGAATTCGACATCCCGCTCCTGAATGAAGGCGCTGTCCTTGAGCATGACGTCGCACAGGCTCTTCGTCGCCTTCGTGCAGTAGATCGGACCCCGAAAGCCATGCCGCACCAGGCCGGGGAGATTGCCGCTATGATCGATATGGGCGTGGGAAAGGACGACCGCGGCGATGGAAGACGGGTCAAACGGGAAGGTGCTGTTGCGCTGACGCGCCTCCTCGCGCCTGCCTTGAACCAGGCCGCAATCCAGAAGGACCGTCCGGCCTTGAACCGTGAGCATATGCATGGAGCCGGTGACGGAACGCGCGGCCCCCTGGAACTGAAGATGCATCAGCGTTGATATGTGGAAAAAGGGCGGATATTTTTACCAGTGTAGCGATTTGGGCCTTGAAAATCAATCAACGATCTCGGGACTGCACAGGCTGATACGGATCGTCGTCTGGTTGCGATACCATACCGGTCCCCCATGTTTCCTTTCTTTCAAAACAAGCGAAGACCGGAGCTGATTCCTCACACCTTTCACTTTTCGCTCTTTTCCCTCTTCAGCTTCTCCTTCACTTTCTGGAGGAGCGTCTTTGCCCAGACGAATTCGGTGGCGAGGATCCAGAGGCCGAGAGGGATGATCAGGAATGCGGGGCCGGGGAGGACGATGAGGGCGATGCCGATCAGAAGTACCGTGAATCCGATGACGCCGACGATGAGTCTGCGGATTTTGGCCAGCGTCGAGCGCATTACGAGGAGGGCTGGGGTTTCTTCTTCATCCATGCCTGGACGAAGATGCCCGCCGCCGCAAGGGCAACGAAAACGATTGTCTCCAGTCCGCCGCTGAGGTGGAGCCCCTGGACCACGAGCATGGCGCCCAGGAGGGAGGAGAGGATGATGAGGGCCCAAGCGAAGAGGAAGCTTACCAGGATCGCGCCGATGATCCCGCCGATGATGAACGGGATCCAGAACGTTTGTCCTTCGGCTGCTCCCATGTATTGTTTCCAGAACCCCAGTGCTATGTACCCTCCGCCCACGAAGCCGGCGCCGACGACGGCGATCTTCTGCACGAAGATGGCCAGAACGATCCCGATCACTCCGCCGATCACGCCGGCGATCAATGCGATGTTCTCGCCGTACCCCTGGAGATAGGTTGTTCCGAGGTGGAGCCCCAGCACGAACCCGATCGCCCCGACGAAGAGCCAGAACAGTTTCCGGCCCAGGAGTAGCAATGCGATCCCGATAATGAGGGTGATGTTGTGCATGGTGGAGGATACGAGACTTTTGGGATTATAGCAAGGTCGGGTTACGGGGGATATTTCTTGTGGAACGCCCGATGCGCTTCCTCATTGTGGAGGGTCGTTCCGGCGGACTTCGCCGCTGAGAGGGCTTCTTTTGAGTATCCGCTGGCGATTGTGCTGATGAAGACTCGGTCTTCCTGCACCCGAAAGTGAACGCGCCAAGACTTGATGGCCAGTACGAATGTGCCGTCCGGCCCGGCCTTGATGCGTTGATAAGGATGAGGCCGCGGGTCGCGTGCCAGCACTTCGGACGCCCGCTTGAGAAGCTGAATGCCGTACTTCGCAGAAAGCCATGCCTCCTGGGCGCACGCTCGCGAGTCAGGTTCGACCCGGTAGAGTGCGGGCAATTCCCCCTTTTCCCCGTCGAGCCACCCTGCCCTGGAATCTGGGAACGCCTCGACCCCGGGGATGTACGGCTTGATGTCCAGGATAGGCGTGCCGTCCAGGAGGTCCGGATCTTCCACCGTTATCGTGAGTCCCTCTACCTTCAGCAATCGACAGAGCGAGATGCCGATCGGATTGGGACGATGAGGTGAGCGAGTCGCGAAGACACCTTTCTTCCTTCGGCTTCGGGGCGGCAACACCATCGGATTCCATCCGGTATTCCGATCGAACCAGAAGATAATCCAGATTCTTTCGAAACCCTCCAGGTCTCGCAGCGCCTGTTCGAAGTTCCGCCTGGGAAGAAGCGTGATCTCGCCCACCGTTGGACAGGACGCCATGCCCGGCTGCCGTGGCGCAGCGGACTTATCCGTGTACACGGTGTGGATGAAGCCGATGGGCTTGAGTGTGATCGTTCTGTTCAGGATGAGTCCGCCCGGTGCTAGAGTAGTGTGGCTAGCTGAGGGTACCGTTCCGTAAGCGTGTTGGGTAGTTTCTCGTTCTGTGCCAGGAGTGCAAAGTCCTCGAATTCAAAACCCGGCCCCATCGTGCACCCTACAAGCGTGAAGGCTCCACCCGGCAACGCCGCCTGCCAGTGATTGGCGGGGACGACATGGACCGGTCGTACGCTGTCGGAGGCCGGTCCCAACAGATGCGTCTGCAAGGTCTCCAGCGAAGGATCGAGTGTATGGAGCTGGAGCGGTTCTCCTTCCAGAAAGTGCCAGATCTCAACAAATCGGAGTCGATGCCATCTGCTGACATGTCCTGCAGGAAGGAGAAAGTAGATGGACGTGATGGCGCTGCGTTGTGCAGAGGAGGAGGAAGGAGTGACCCCGGCCGAGGAGCGGATAACCTCGCGGAAGAAGCCGCCCTCGGGGTGCGGAGCAAGGCCAAGAGTATCAATGAGAAAAGAAGCCCGGGGATCCATAGACAACCTGGCATGCGAAAAGGGAACTGGGAACCGGAAGAGAGGGAGAGCCTGCGAAGGTTAATCTCTGGCACCTATCGACCAGCACCTCACGCCTACACCCGGCCTCTCCTAATCAGCCTGCGTGTTCTGCTCCTGATACGTCATCGCCGCTTTGACAAACTCACGGAACAGCGGGTGCGCGTTCGTTGCACGGGACTTGAGCTCGGGATGGAACTGCCCCGCCACAAACCACGGATGGTCCACAAGCTCGATCATCTCCACAAGGCCGTTGTCCGGACAAATGCCGCTGAACACCATCCCCTTTTCCTTCAACTGCTCTTTGAACGCGTCGTTCACTTCGTAGCGGTGCCGGTGCCGCTCGTGGATCAGCTCCCGGTTGTACGCCTTGTGCGCCTTCGTCCCCTTCTCTAGCCTGCATGGGAACGAACCGAGACGCATCGTGCCGCCGTAATTCTTCACCTTCTTTTGCTCAAGCATCAGGTCGATGACGTTATGCGCCG
>JAGDMJ010000541.1 GCA_017860555.1 Bacteroidota bacterium | reverse complement strand
TTCTTCATGACCTTGTCGATCACGACGACAGCCGGAGTTTCCGTCAGTGCTACGATCGTTCTGGTTACAGAGTGCACATCGGGGAGGACAAGCGCATATGCCGGAGTGGCGTCACTCGTCCAGAAGAAGTATCCCTTCCGTTCCCCACACCGGATAAGCGAGGCCGATGCCTGAGAGGAATTCGTCCCTTCTTGCCCATCGACATACTGGTGCCCCATCCCGTCGATCAACAGACAACTGTGTCCGGCGGTCAACCGCATTTTCCACGCCGGATCGCGGAAGCTATAGGGTGGCCGCATCGGGTCGACTACCAGTCGCTCTCCGTAACACTTGAGAATGAGACCGTTGCGGTCCGCATGCTCATGGTTGTACGGACCTCCGCTCCGCATCGCCACCACAAGGTCTGCGGGTTGATATCCTGTGCGCCCGACAACCCAGCCGAGATCCGAACGCCACACCGTGGACTTCTGGATGGGAGGTGTTAGGGGAACCGATGGATCGTAGTACAGGACCGACCAGAGATCCCGGGACATCGCGAGGTTTTCACCAAACCAACGGGCGAGTCCGTCTCGTGTCTGTTTTGCGATCCAGAAGGAGGCTGAGGCATGTGCTCCGACACCCGCATCACTGAAGTTCACGATCGCTGAAGGGTCCTCCGTTGTCGGAATCGTCATCGCCGTCAGGTAATCCTGGTATCCATTCCAATTGAGCAAATCGGTCAGGTCCGCCACACCCGCGCGGCGAAGAGCGTCGACAGCCTGGATGATATGCAGCGTGGTATAATGCGCGTACGAGACTCCCTCATTGTACGATCCGTCCGGAGCGTATATCTCACGGAATGTTCCAACGCTGAATGTCGCCTGTTCCAGCCATCTCTTCGTATCGCCGGTCTCGCCGAAATGTTCCCTGTAGACAAGCGCGGAAAGAGCGAGGGCAGAAGCCGGAATCGCCTTGAGATTTATGGTATTCAGGATGATCGGCCATCGTTTGAAGTTGAGTCCCCGATCAAAGGGGCGGTGCGCGAGGTAGGTGCTTGTCGTGTCCATGGACCATCCCTTCACGCGGTCCGGGTAGCGCATGCCATATATCGCACGGTAGCATGGTTCCGTGCCCCGTTCCGCCATTGTGGAGAGCCAACGCTTTCTGACCGCATCGGGAAGACGTTCTCCAAGCGCTTCCACCACGATCGCAACGGCGATGGCCGAATTGGGTGCCCGCTGGAGCCCGATGATCTCGGCGCCTCCCTCCAGGAAGTAATCCCACTTTGGGAACTTCATCAGACACTCGACGCACTCCTGCGCAAGTGCCGCGGCATCGTCATCACCGGTGTAGACATGCATCAACGCCATCTGCTGTGCGAGATTCCCAACCCGGGCGATATCATAGAGATGGTCATTGAAGCGCACCTCTGACCGGAGAAATTTTCTTTCCTTTTCACGGTCAAGGGTGTCCATCTGCTTCCGCAGAAAGGAGAATTGGGGATGATTGGCAAAGAGCTCGCGATAGCGAGCCCTCTGCTGCGGCTCGAAAAAGACACCACGATGGTCGGAGGCAAACAGGTTGGGCGCAAGGGCCACCAGAAGGCAGAGGATGAGGGAATTGCGAGGGAGACGGGATACCATGGTTGCCTCTCGGGCTGTGACAGACAGGTTGGGGAGGTTCAGGCTGATACGAACCCAATATAGCATCCGCTACCCGGGATGTCAAACGGGCCCTGGGCCAGGTGATATGGAAGTCAACCGTTAGTGTGAGCGGAGCCGGGCAATGAGATCCGGGCGACTTTCCTGGACCGCAAGATAGTTCGGTCCCAGGAAATCTTCCCGGTCGAAGGAATACGGCAGGAAGTCAACTCCGTCCGGATAGAGCTTTCCCACGATGAAGCCATGGCCGGTCAGAAGCTGGTACGCGTCATACAGCAGAAAGTGCTGCAGGATGTTCGCCCTCCCATACTCGAACTGGATGATCACGATGCGGTGCCGGTCAAGCATATCTGCAAATCCTTGCAGTACCAATTCCTCCGCACCCTCAACATCGATTTTCAGAAAATCGACCTGCTCAATCGACTTTTCGCGACAGTACCAATCTCCCCGTCGGATCCTTGCTGCCACAGTCCGGGCCGCATGAGGATGGGGATAATCGACCAAGGATGAAAGCCCCGGAGATTCCGGATAGAACTTGACGACTGCATCCCTTTCCGCATCCCCGAGACCGAATTGGTTGACTGTGATCCCGGAATCGCTCCTGGTCATCACTGAAAGCTTGACTGCAATTTCCGGGACGATCTCAAAGCAATGGACCTCCGCGTCAGGAAGGATCCCCCTGGCCATGCTGGTCCAGGTACCTAGATTGGCACCCACGTCGAACAGTGTCTTCATCCCCGAATTCCTGAGCCTCTCCAGGACATATCGCTCGCCGTTGGTGGCCAGATCATAGTTGTGATTCTCCATCCAGCGGAGATACCTGCGGCACAGGGAGCCGAGATCTTGTGCCAGCGGGATCCGCGCGTACTTTGACAGATATCTCTTCAACTGCGTGGGCATTGCGAATCCGCGCTATCTGCCGGTATTGGGTCGCAAGCCTGGGTTCGAGAGGGTTGCCGAAATAAGTTCGGCGAGAGCCTTTCGTGCTAC
>JAGDMJ010000540.1 GCA_017860555.1 Bacteroidota bacterium | reverse complement strand
CACGGAGAATCGGCGCATCAGAGTCGCGAGCCGTTTCTCTGGATGAGGCAACGCATGTCATCGCCGAAGCTATCAGGTCCTCCTCCGCCGAAGAATACGTTGCCGTCCTGGATCTGCAGCCGGGAAGGAGCATATCTCGGATTTACCGGCAGCTATTGGCTCAGCTTCCCCATGGCTCCTATGTTCTCGGCCCTGTTGTGGAAGATGCCACGCTTGCGATGTGCGCTCGCATGTCGGGCACGGACGAGCATTCGCTCGGATATGACCTGGAGAATGCGCGTACGATCGTCAGCTTCGGCGCGCCACTCTTCGATGGATGGGGGACGCCGGGCCGGATGATGCGGCTGGCAGAGGGCCGGAGAAAGAAAGGACAGCCCACCATTCACCAGATCGAGACCCGGCAATCGCGCACCGCTCTGCAGGCGGATTCATGGATCCCAATCAAACCGGGATCGGAAGGCCAGTTTGCGCTCGGCCTGGCACACGTCCTTGTGCAGGAACGGTTGTGCAACGTGGGCCGCGTACGTGCTCTGGCGCCCGATTTCTCCGGCCATGGAGCTGATTCATTCGAAAGCCTGCTTGCACGATTCACACCCGAACATGTCTCGTTCGTCACTGGAGTCAGCGTCGATCGGATCCAAAGCGTGGCAAGGAGCATAGCGGCAAATGCGCCGACCATCGTTCTCGGCGCGGGCGATCCTGCGGGCGGCCCGATGCATCGTGAAGATGATTTCGCAATAGCTTCACTGAACTTCCTGCTCGGAAGCGTAGGCCAGAGGGGAGGAATCGTGGCCCGGAGAACCGCATTGGCAGCGGAGGAGTCGGACTGGCTGCCGGTCAGCCGGCTCAATGAAATCCCGGACCATTCCATCAGGGTGCTTCTCCTCGACAGCGCGGAGTCCGGACATGCCATCCCCTGGTCTCTGGTCGAACGAAAGCTCGCTGACGAGAAGGCGCTAGTGGTGAGCTTCTCTCCATATGTCGCCGGTTTGTCGCGGCATGCGGAGATCATAATCCCTTCGCCGGCTTTTCTTGAATCATGGCAGGATCTCCCCACGCCTTCTCATGCACCGGTGGCGTCGCTGGGCCTCTCCGCACCCTTCCTGAACCCACGCCCCGAGTCGGTCGAACCCCTGGAGGCACTGAAGAAAATTGCCTCGGCCCTTGGAGTCACGATCGAAGCCCAGGCCTCCGCGTATCCTGATCTCCTGAAAGCCCGCGTTCAAGCGCTTTATGAGTCGGGAACAGGATCCGTGTTCACCCCGTCCGACAGAAAGACCATCCCATTGAAGGAAATGGGTTCGGCCGAAGCACTCTGGGGAGCACTTGCGGAGGGCGGATGTTGGATTGGTGATACGACGAATCCCTCAGGCCCGTCACGGTTTACTTTCTTCGAAAGATCCGGAATTACCCCGCAACAGATCAACGCCCTCGCCAACGGCGGTGCTGAGTCGGGCCTTGCACATGCTCCTGACTCTGCTGTGGCCCTTATGCCCTTCGGCTGGCGTGGCGCGGCGGGATCGGCGCAGGTTTCTCCGTTGATGTCCAAGTTGTACCAGGAATCGGGCCTCCGGATGCTCAGCAATCATGCCCTCATCAACCCGGAAACCGGAAAGGCACGGGGAATAAAAGAAAACGAGACAGCAACGGTGGAAACGCCGGCCGGGCTGTTTCAGGTTATCGTCCGCTTTGATGCGTCAGTGATGCCGGACGTCCTGCACGTGGCAATCGGACCGGATGGAGCTACAATCAACTCGGGGAATACGGGCGATGCCTCTGACCTCCTTTCGATGTGTCTGGCAGAGGATGGGCGCTCCTGGAGAGTGACCGCGGCAAGAGTGAGCAGCAGAACAGTCTAGATCACAGGAACAGTATCAGGTACTATGGAAACGACTGCAGTCAAAAGCGCGCGCTATGGCATGGTTATTGACCTGGACCGCTGCACAGGATGCGGTGCCTGCATGATGGCGTGTGCTGTGGAAAATAACGTCCCTCCCGCGCCCGCTTCGGCCAACGAGCGGACCGGGACAACCTGGCTCAGAGTGTACAAAGTAGACAATGGCCTCCCCTTTCCTGACAGCAAGTCGGTATTTGTGCCGATCCCGTGTCAGCAATGCGATCACCACACGCCATGTGAGTCGGTCTGTCCACAGAAGGCGGTGGAATATGACGAATCGACCGGAATCGTCGCTCAGGTGCCCGCGCGATGCCTGGGATGCCGCTACTGCATGACGGCATGCCCCTACCATGCCCGCTATTTCAACTGGTGGGATCCGGTCTGGCCGGCGGGAATGGAGAAAGCGCTGAACCCGGACGTCTCGACACGCATGCGTGGCGTCGTGGAGAAATGCAACTTCTGTCACGGCCGCTACCAGGCCGCGAAGGACCGGGCTGCAGCCGATGGGCGCAGGGAACTCCGGGCCGACGAGTATCAACCCGCCTGCGTCGAAGCATGTCCGGCCCGGGCCATCACGTTCGGAGATCTCTCCGACCGGCAGAGCGAGGTGTCGGGCCTGGCTGCGAGCGGGGGTACATTCCGTCTCCTGGAACACCTGGGAACGGAGCCTAAAGTAAGCTATTATTCGGCCCAGCCATGGGTAAGGAAGATTGCGGAACGGCGGATCAAGGAGGAATCC
>JAGDMJ010000539.1 GCA_017860555.1 Bacteroidota bacterium | reverse complement strand
GTCTGATTCTGGAATCCGATCCCGACATCGCGCAAGAAGCCGAACGGGAGTTCTCCGCCGGCGAATATGAACACAATATCATTCTTCACGGTCTTCATTCCGCCGGCTGACTCCAGCAAGACGACATCCGGAAGAATTTCGCGTACAGTGGAGTTGAAGACAGCAGTAACCTGGTTCCGTCGTATGGCTTCGCCGATTGCGTTCTCGTTTCTTTGTTTGATCCGCATGAACGACTCACGCCGGTACGAGAGCGTGACCCGGTTTCTTCCCCGCAGGGAGAGGGCGATTGCGGCTTCAACCGCGCTGTCTCCGCCGCCGACAACCAGGACGTTGTTGTTCACGTACGATCCTGCATCGAGGAGCTGGTACATGACCTTTGCCAGATCTTCTCCGGGGACGCCCAGTTTCCTTGGAGTGCCTCTTCGACCCATAGCGAGCACCACCGTGCGAGTCGCATAGATCCCACGCGGCGTTCCCACCACATAGCCCGATTCTCCCGGAATAATACTGAGTACTCTTTCGGACGTCTTGACATTAAGCTGCGTCCGGTCCAGCACACGCTCCCAGAACTGCAGAAATTCCTCCTTGGATACCTCGGTGAACTTGACCTTTCCCCAGAGGGGGAGTTCAAATGGCGACGTGAGCACGATCTTTCGTCTGGGATAGTGCATGATCGTCCCCCCGATCGTCTCCTGTTCCAGCACCAGGTAGCGCAATCCGTGCTCCTTGGCCGAAAGCGCCGATGCCAGTCCCGCAGGGCCTGCGCCCACAATGATCACGTCAAATACATCCTGCTCTTGCGGGCGACTCACGCGAGACGCGATCTCGTGGATGACGGCAGTCCCCTGCGTGACAGCATTCCTGATAAGACCCAGTCCGCCAAGCTCGCCAGCCACGAAAATGTTCGGGAGCGTCGTCTCCATCTGAGCGGTGAGGAGGGGGAATTCGGCGCTGCGGCTCGGGGGCGCCATAACGAGATGGATGGCGCCCACAGGGCAAGCATCGGCGCAACGCCCATGCCCCACGCATTTCGCCCCGTGCACCAACAGCGCCTTGCCATCCACAACTCCCAGCACATCCCCTTCCGGGCAGGCATCCACACAACTCCCGCACCCGACACATTCCAGAGGGTCTATGTGCGGATGGAGACCAGCGGCCTTGTCGTGCCCGGTGAGTTGCAGCTCCTCCAACCGGGTGTGCGCTTCCGCTTCACGGCGCCGGAGTCTCCGGTAGTACGGAACCACCGTGCCCACGATGAGCAGCGCAGCAAGAAGGAGAGTTATCAGAGATTCCATGATGACCAGTGTTGGGTGATGTTCCTGAATCTTGAACGTACCTGGACAGAGGTATCAGAACCGCAACCCCACCTCCGCAAAGACACGTTGAAAAGGAAGGTCATTCTCCCACACTTGATCCAGACCGCCAAGAATGTACCACCGTCGGGCCAGCAACGTCTGGACCGAAAGGCTCGCGGTCACGGTGCTCTGCTGTTCCTGAGTTCGAACAAGCGTGTAACGATATCGTTCCACACTCAGATCGAGACTTGTTTCCGGGCTGAGAATGAAATCCAACCTGCCCGATATGTTTGTTCCTTCGGCATAGATACCCGTGATGCCGGCGACTTGAGCGTTCGCACTGATCCCCGTATGGCCGATATCACGGACTCCTGCCGTACCCATAATCGTCCTTGAAGCACGCAGGTCACCCACCGCGGGCCGGAGATGGATCCTTCCGCCGACCTGGATGCGCAAGGGGAGACGAAAAAACACTCCCCCTCTGACTCCCTGACGGAGCGTGTTATCCATGAGTGTGTCTGAACGGATTTCCATGGACTCGAGGTAGTACACTATTCGCGTTGCATCATATCCACCGTCGAAGGTCACCCAGGGTGCGGGCGCGTAGGACATTGTCAGAAACGTATTGGCGAGTCTGAGTTTGCCGGTCCTTTCTTCTCCATCGAGTCCCGTTACATCGATCTCCGTCGACTGATAGAGGGTGATCATCGATCCGATGCGCGTGCTGCTCTGCAGATAGGCGAAGTCGCGGTCCAGTTTTCCTTTGAACATCTGACGGCCATACGCAATGGTCACATTGCCCCCCGTCCGGCCGCCACCTTCCCACGCGACGTTGGCAAAGAGCGCCGCCTTCTGGCGCCGTGCATCCACGCCCGATGTGACAAAGTCGGGTTGAAAGCCACCCAGGATTCCAGCGGTGACTTTCCCCCTCCGGACGAATACCTCTGCGCCATCAAAAGGCCCGAGTCCCGTCACAAAGCGGGAGGTAACCCGGCCGATCGCAAAACCAAAGGGATTCCCCGGCGCATCTGCCGCAAGTGCGAACTCATATATGCGGGCGTTTGACCGGGAGAGTCCGCTACGTGTTGGTGACGCCCGCGAGAGATCTCTGACCGCGCGGCCGTGGAATCTCAGACTTATCCCGCTTCCAAAGAGGGCCGGAATGTTCATCAGCATGACGAGGGACGGCTGGGAAACTGTCCAGCCGTCTCTGCTACTCCCCGCCCCGACATACTGCAGTGCGACGCGGCCGGTGACAGAAGGAAACGCAGGAAGACCACGCGACGAGCCGGATGCGGAGTCAGGAGCAAGCCTAGTCGACAGAATCCGCTTCTGGATTCGA
>JAGDMJ010000538.1 GCA_017860555.1 Bacteroidota bacterium | reverse complement strand
TTGCGCAAGTCGAAGGGATCATCCGACTGGCACACGCTTCGTGTGGAATCGGAAAGCGATTCACTTTCGGATGCGCTGCGGCTGGTGCGCCTCGAGCACCTGTCGACATTGCGCAGCGGGCAGTAAAGCGGGCCTGCCGCGCCGTTCTGCAACACCAAGACACTCGCATCTGTCGGATAGCGCCGCTGGCGCAATGTGTGTATCGAGGCCCGGGCAGCGATGTCCGGGCCTCTCCGTATCTGCTGGGCCCAAAGCGTGGGAGGGCGAGCGCGTTCATCGCTTGGCCATCTGCCGCCAGAGTACGTTCGACGAGGGGCCTCCTGGCGTGGAGATTGCCGCTTCTTGCTTTTGGTGAGGTGGCAAGGTATCTTCTTCTCAAGGTTGAGTAGTCTTGAATTCTGGCAGAGCATTACGGGGTTTACCGCCCCTGATGTGAGACAGCTCGCCACCTCGATAACAACTTGGAGGCAATTATGAAACTACGGGTGAGAGCATTCGGACTGACGGTTGGGGTGCTGCTCGGCTTGGCTTTATGCCTTGGGACCATCTATTCTGTTGTGTTTGGAGTAGGACGTACTTACTACGATTATGCGTGGGTCTTGCCCTTCCTCGGGAGAAACATCTTTGGCATTGTCTATGGACTGGTTGGTGGGTTAATTGAAGGTTTCCTGATCGGAGCGTTCTTTGCTTGGCTGTACAATAGGTTCTGCACAATCCTATACAAAACTTGAAATCGGTATGAAGTAACGGGGTGGTTTTGAGCATAGTCTCGGAAGCGCAATCCCCGACATTGTGCCGGTTCTTTCTGGCGTAGCGCCTGTCCTGAAGCCGGAGCAGTTGCAAGAGATCTTCAAGAGGCTAGGCAGGTCTCTTCCTCAAGGAGACATCCATACGTTCGACGTGGGGCACGTACGACCGGAAGAGAGACGCCCCTGATTAGCTTCCAAAGAACACCGTACCTTCGCAGAGAGCAGACAATACAACAACCCAAGTGTATTGCGAGCGTAACTCAAAATCCTTCCTTCCGTTCACACTTTGAGGTTACCTGGAGGCGGCCCGCCGGAGGCGCTGGGGAAAAACAGACAACCGGCAAACTAAGTTGTGCTGAGAAAAGGCATGGCGGCGCTGCCCGCCCGTTCTCTCGCGGCTGCTTGAATTCGCATCGAGAGTTTTGTATCTTGCCCTTGCAGTTGAACCGGTTGAAACTTCCCCCGTCCAGTCAACGTGAATGGCCTTTCCTGACTGTAAGCCATCGGAAGTGCCTGGACGATGGGAAAGGGTATTTTCGAAAAATTACAAGGAGAGCTGGCAGAACGGCTATTGCACCAGTCTTGAAAACTGGCGCCCGCAAGGGCTTGGGGGTTCGAATCCCTCGCTCTCCGCTTCGTTACCTGCCGGACATTGACACATCGCTACCATCCTGGTTCGCCATTCACAAGAGGATTCCATCATGACACGTCTCAACCGGAGAGCCTTCCTGAAGAACACGGTCGCCGGAGCTTCAGGCGCCTTCCTCGCCACCCCGGCTTTCGCACGCGCGGTCCCTTCGCACGACGACCGCGCCCCGAAACTCATCAGCCGAACTCTTGGGCGGACAGGAATTGTCCTTCCGATTGTCAGCATGGGTGTCATGCGCGCAGACAATCCCGCCCTCGTTAAGGCGGCCCTCAAGGGAGGGATCGTGCACCTTGACACCGCCAATGGTTACCAGCGCGGGAAGAACGAGGAGATGCTCGGCGAGCTTCTGAAGGACTATCCCCGGGACTCATTCGTCATATCCACCAAGATCCCTCCCAAGGACAAAGAGGAGATGATGGAAATGGTTGAAGAGAGTCTGGAGCGTTTGAGGTTGGAACGCGTGGACATCCTGTACCTTCACGGGCCCTCCAAGAGAGATATCGTCCTTGACCCCGAGTATATGGAGATCATGAAGGGATTCAAGACTTCGGGAAAGACCAGATTTATCGGCGTCTCCACTCACCAGAACGAACCCGAGGTGATCCAGGCGGTTGTGGATTCCGGAATCTACGATGTTGTCCTGACGGCCATCAATTTCAAACAGGACCATCATGCCGACGTCAAAGCAGCCATTGCCAGCGCGGCAAAGGCCGGGGTCGGGGTGGTTGCCATGAAAACGATGGCAGGCGGATACCTCGACAAGGCACGGACGAAACCGGTCAATTGCACGGCTGCATTGAAATGGGTCCTGCAGGATGAGAATGTGACAACGGCAATCCCCGGGGTCACCACGTTTGACATGCTTGCCGAAAATGTTCGTGTGAACGAAGATCTCACAATGAGCGAAAAGGAAAAGGCCGATCTGGCGTATGCGGGGACAGAGAACGGGCTTTACTGCCAGGGGTGCGAACGATGTGTCAAAGAGTGCCGGAAAGCACTTCCCATTCCCGGCATGATGCGCGCGTACATGTACGCCTACGGCTACGGAAGCCCGGCGCTGGGACGCGATCTGGTGCGGGAGTTGAAGGTCGCATCCGACCCCTGCCGTGACTGCCGTGATTGCCCCGTCGTGTGCAGCAAGGCCTTCGACGTGCATGAAAGAATCTCAGACATCTCACGACTCCATGATGTCCCTGAAGAATTCCTTGCCTGATATTGTGCTGGCCGTCCTGCTCCTGGCCGGG
>JAGDMJ010000028.1 GCA_017860555.1 Bacteroidota bacterium | reverse complement strand
CCGGGCGCTGACAAAGGGTCCTTTCTTAAGCGATCGAGCCATGGCCGCCTACTTTCTCCGTTTGACGATGAACTTGCTTGAGGGATTCTTTCTCCACCGAGTCTTCTTCCCCTTGGTATGCCATCCCCACGGGGAGACCGGATGCGGATTCCCCTGGGGGGACTTCCCTTCGCCTCCGCCGTGCGGGTGATCGACGGGATTCATCACGACGCCGCGCGACTGCGGGCGGATTCCGAGCCAGCGCGAACGGCCCGCCTTTCCGATGCTCACGTTCTCGTGATCGGCGTTACCCACGCTGCCGATCGTGGCATTGCACTCCACCGGGACGTTCCGGATCTCTCCCGACGGGAGGCGGAGCTGGGCGAACTTCCCTTCCTTCGCCATCAACTGCACGGCCATCCCCGCGCTGCGCGCAAGCTGCGCTCCCTTGCCGGGGCGCATTTCAATGTTGTGAACGAACGTGCCTGCCGGGATGTTCGCCAGCGGCATCGCATTGCCGTTCTTGATCTCGGCGTCGGGACCCGAGCGGAGAACGTCTCCGACCTTGATGCCGTTCGGCGCAACGATGTACCGGCGCTCGCCGTCCGTGTACTGGAGCAGCGCAATGCGCGCGGAACGATTCGGATCATATTCGATGGCCGCCACCTTCGCGTCCATGCCTTTCTTGTCCCGCTTGAAATCAATGATCCGGTAGAACCGCTTGTGCCCGCCGCCGCGATGGCGCGACGTCACGCGTCCGGTGTTGTTCCTTCCTCCGCTCCCGCGAAGCGGCTCGATCAACGACTTCTCCGGCCTCGTCTTGGTGATCTCGTCGAAGCCCGCGACCGACATCCATCGGGTGCCGGGAGTCATTGGTTTCAATTTTCTGATAGCCATGGTCTCTTCTTCCTGGTCTCTAGACGTTCTCGAAGAACTGGATCTTCTCGCCTTCCTTCAGCCGCACGATGGCTTTCTTCCAGGCGGGTGTCCGCCCGGCAAACCGCCCCTTGCGCGTCATCTGGGACTTTGCCTTTCCCTTGTGGCGGCTCGTGCGGACATCGACCACCGTAACGTTGAACTTTTTCTCCACCGCCCGGGCGATATCGATCTTGTTGGCCGAGATCTCCACCTCGAACGCGTACTGGCCCTTCTCCTGCAAGAGGGTCATTTTCTCGGTGACGATGGGACGCTTCAAAATTCCTATCATGGTTCTCTTCCCGCCGGGTTAGTTCTTGAAGGTGTTCTGGAGGACTTCGACGGCGCTCTTCTGGATCAGCAACACCTGGTTGTTGACCAGATCATAGGTCGATGCCTTGTCGGCCTCCTTGATATCCAGCCGGGGGATGTTCCGTCCGGATTTCACCACATTGATGTCGCTCTTCGGCATCAGCATCAGCGTCTTGGAGGAAAGCAGGTCCAACGCCGCAAGCACCGTATGCATCTCCTTGGTCTTCGGCGCGTCGAAGGTGAAGTCCTCCACGATCTTGATCTGCCCGTCTTTCGCCTTGGCGGAGAGGGCGGATTTGCGGGCGAGTTTGCGCACGCTTGCGGGCAGCTTCGTGGTGTAGTCGCGCGGCTTGGGCCCGAAGATCGAACCCCCGCCGGTCATGACCGGAGACCGGTTCGATCCCTGACGGGCCATACCGGTATGTTTCTGCTTGAACGGCTTCTTTCCGCCGCCGCGCACTTCAGCCCGGGTCTTCACCTTGGCCGTTCCCTGGCGCTGATTGTCCAGATAGGAACGCACCGCCTGATAGATCACATGCTCGTTCGGCTCGATGCCAAAGATATCGGCGGAGAGCTTCACCTTTTCTCCGCTCTTCGTGCCGTCTTTTTTATAGACTTCCAGTTCCATCGCCGGGCTTCTCTCGGTTATTGAGCTTTCAATTTGTGGATCTCGAGGTACCCGTTCACCGCGCCGGGAACGGACCCCTTCACAAGGAGCAGGTTGGAGTCGGGGATGACGCCGACGACGTGCAGATTCCGGACCGTCACCTGTTCGCCTCCCATGCGTCCCGCCATGCGCTGCCCCTTGAAGACGCGCGAGGGGTGCGAGGAGGAACCGATGGAGCCGGGCGCGCGTTCGCGGTCGCTCTGACCGTGCGTGCGGAACCCGCCGCCGAAGTGATGCCGTTTCACGACGCCCTGAAACCCGCGCCCCTTGGACGTCCCGACGATCTTGACCAGGTCGCCTTTGGTGAACACGCTGTCCACCTTAATCTCCTGTCCGGGCTGGACATCCGAGACGCCGTTGCCGCGGAATTCGCGGACGATGCGCGTCGGCTTCACCTTGCTCGAGGCAAAGTGCCCCGCGAGGGGCTTGTTGACCAGCCGTTCCTTGTGCTGTTCGAAGCCAAGCTGCACGGCTTCGTAGCCGTCCCGCTCCTTCGTCTTGATCTGCGTGACGAAGCAGGGGCCCGCTTCGATCACCGTGCAGGGTATCACATGACCAGCGTCGTCGAAGATACTGGTCATCCCGATTTTTTTCCCGAGTAGTCCTGTCATACCACCGTCCATTTAAGAATACACACCACCGGCCGTCAGCAACGCTGCCGGCGCAGTGCAGCCGATGCCGTTCACCGCCTCCCCCGGGTGTCCTCACCCGGGACGGCGCACCTCCAGTACATCCACGAATGGGTTACACTTTGATTTCGACGTCGACGCCAGCGGGTAGATCAAGCTTCATCAAGGAGTCGACAGTCTTGTTGGTCGAGTTGAGGATGTCGATCAGGCGCTTGTGGGCGCGCGTCTCGAACTGCTCCCTCGACTTCTTATCAACGTGAGGTGATCGAAGCACAGTATACACCGTACGCTTCGTGGGTAATGGAATCGGGCCTGAGACCACAGCGCCTGTTGACTTCACAGTCTTGATGATCTTTTCCGCGGACTTGTCGATCAGGTTGTGATCGTACGACTTCAGCTTGATGCGAATTTTCTGCCCGGCCACGATTTGGGTAACTCCAATAAGTTCACACAGTGAAGGGAGCGCGGGAAAAACCCGCACTCCCGTTTTTTAATTTACTCGACGATCTTCGTCACAACACCGGCGCCGACCGTATGGCCGCCTTCGCGGATGGCGAACCGAAGCCCTTCCTCCATGGCGATCGGAGAGATCAGCTCCACGTTCATGCCGTCCACATTGTCGCCGGGCATGATCATTTCGGTCCCCGCCGCAAGCGTCGCCACGCCGGTCACGTCCGTCGTCCGGAAGTAGAACTGAGGCCGATAGCCGCTGAAGAACGGCGTGTGACGGCCGCCTTCTTCCTTTTTCAGGACGTACACCTGAGCGAGAAACTTCTTGTGGGGCGTGATGGAACCCGGCTTGGCGACGACCATGCCGCGCTCGAGCTCGTTCTTGTCCACGCCGCGGAGCAGCAGCCCGGCATTGTCGCCGGCCACCACTTCGTCCAGCTCCTTCCGGAACATTTCGGCGCCCGTGATGACGGTCTTCTTGTGCGCACCGAGCCCGATCAATTCGACTTCGTCTCCCACCTTTGCCTTGCCGCGCTCCACGCGACCGGTACCAACGGTACCGCGGCCGGTGATCGAGAAGACGTCCTCGATCGGCATCAGAAACGGCTTGTCCACCTCGCGCTGCGGGATCGGGAAATAGCTGTCCACCGCATCCATCAGCTCGTAAATGCATTTGAAGGCCGGATCATCGGGTGAGACATCCGGCTTGATCGCCTGCTCCATGGCCTTCAGAGCGCTCCCGCGGATGATGGGAATCTCGTCTCCGGGGAATTCATACTTCTTCAGCAGGTCGCGCAGCTCCAGCTCCACCAGGTCCAGCAGCTCCGGATCGTCCACGGCGTCCACCTTGTTCATGAAGACGACGATCTTGGGCACGCCCACCTGGCGGGCAAGCAGGATGTGCTCGCGCGTCTGGGGCATCGGGCCGTCGGTGGCGGCCACGACCAGGATGGCACCGTCCATCTGGGCGGCACCCGTGATCATGTTCTTCACGTAGTCGGCGTGACCCGGGCAATCCACATGCGCGTAATGGCGCTTCGCGGTCGAGTACTCAACGTGCGCGGTGGCGATCGTGATCCCGCGCTCGCGCTCTTCGGGAGCGTTGTCAATGCTGTCGAAGGTTCGGATCGCGGACAGACCTTTCTTGGCAAGCACCATCGTGATGGCGGCTGTGAGGGTGGTCTTGCCATGATCGACGTGACCGATGGTCCCCACGTTCAAGTGTGGTTTATCCCGCGTAAATTTCTCTTTTGCCATGTGAGTTCTCTCCTCTGGATAGGGGGATATGGTATTACGGTCTTGGGGCGGTTACGCTGCCTTGCCCTTTATTCTCTCGATGATTTGGTCTGCAACGCTCTTTGGAGCCTCGTCGTAATGCGAGAGTTCCATCGAATAGATGGCCCGCCCCTGGGTCATGGACCGGAGCGTGGTGGAGTAGCCGAACATTTCCGACAGCGGCACCATCGCCTTGACCACCTGCGCGTCCTTGCGCGGGGTCATGCCCTCGATCTTTCCGCGGCGGGAGTTCAGATCCCCAATGACATCTCCCATATACTCCTCGGGCGTCACCACCTCCACCGCCATGATCGGTTCCAGGATGGCCGGACCCGCCTTGCGCGCGGCTTCCTTGAAGGCGATCGATCCGGCGACCTTGAAGGCCATTTCCGACGAGTCCACCTCGTGGAATGACCCGTCATACAGTTTGACCTTGACGTCCTCGACGGGGTACCCGGCGAGCACGCCATTCTTCATCGCTTCGACGATGCCCTGCTCCACCGGCTTGATGTACTCTTTCGGGATCACGCCGCCCACGATGGCGTTCTCGAATTCAAACCCCATTCCCTTTTCGTTGGGGGAAATCTCGATCCAGACGTGTCCATACTGGCCGCGGCCGCCTGACTGGCGGACGAACTTCCCTTCCGCCTTTGCCGTTTTGCGCACGGTCTCCTTGTAGGCGACCTGGGGCTTGCCGATGTTGGCTTCCACCTTGAACTCGCGCCGCATCCGGTCGATGATGATCTCCAGGTGCAACTCCCCCATCCCGCTGATGATGTTCTGCCCGGTCTCCTCGTTCGTCGATGCGCGGAGCGTCGGGTCTTCCTCGACCAGCTTGGCGATCGCCTCGGCCATCTTCTCCTGGTCGGCACGCGTCTTCGGCTCGATCGCGACGTGAATGACCGGATCCGGGAAGGTCATCTTCTCCAGGATGATCGGATCATCCTCGGAGCAGAGGGTATCTCCCGTGCGCGTGTGCTTGAGGCCGACCGCCGCGACGATATCGCCGGCATAGGCTTCCTCCACATCCTCGCGCGCGTTCGCATGCATCCGGAGAACGCGGCTGATGCGCTCCTTCTTCTCCGACACCGAATTGTACACGTAGGAACCGGAACGGAGCGTGCCGGAATACACGCGGAAATAGGTCAACCGCCCGACGAACGGGTCGGTCATGATCTTGAACGCCAGCGCGGCAAATTGCTCCTCGTCGGCCACTCGGCGTGTGATGCGGTCCTTCTGGTTGACGTGATGGCCCGTGATGAGGCCGCTGTTCATGTCCACCGGCGACGGAAGATAATTGATGACGGCGTCGAGGAGCATCTGCACGCCCTTGTTCTTGAACGACGAGCCGCAGAGCACCGGGATGATGCTCACTTTCAGGCAGGCGCGCCGGAGCACGGCCATGATCTCGTTCGGGGTGATCTCCTTCCCTTCGAGATACTTCTCGAGCAGCGTGTCATCCTCGTCGGAGACCGCCTCGAGCATCTTCGTGCGGTACTGCTGGGCCTGTGCCTGCATGCTGTGCGGGATTTCCAGCTCGTCCCATTCGGTGCCGAGCGTGGATTCCCGGTACATGTACGATTTCATCGTGACCAGGTCGATGATGCCGGCGAACAGGTCTCCTTCGCCGACCGGCAGCTGAATAGGCACGGCATTCGTGCCGAGCCGGTCTTTCATCATCTGAACGACGGCCCGGAAATCGGCACCGACGCGGTCCATCTTGTTGACAAACGCAATGCGCGGGACGCCGTATTTGTCCATCTGGCGCCACACGGTTTCCGACTGCGGCTCGACGCCGCCGACGGAACAGAACAGGGCCACCGCGCCATCGAGCACGCGCAACGAACGCTCCACCTCCGCGGTGAAGTCGACATGCCCGGGCGTATCGATGATGTTGATCCGGTGGTTGTTCCAGAAGCAGGTGGTCGCGGCGGACGTGATCGTGATGCCGCGCTCCTTCTCCTGCTCCATCCAATCCATTGTGGCAGCACCCTCATGGACTTCACCCATGCGATGGAGAACACCGGTGTAGAACAGGATGCGCTCCGTCGTCGTGGTCTTTCCCGCGTCGATGTGGGCGCTGATGCCGATGTTCCGTGTACGTTCTAAAGGGTACTGTCGTGGCATATGCTACTCTGCTCTTCCTCTCTCCATCACCATTTGAAGTGGGCAAACGCCTTGTTTGCCTCAGCCATTCTGTGGGTGTCTTCCTTTTTCTTGATCGCGTTTCCTTCGCCGGACGCCGCCGCGATGAACTCCGCCGCGAGCTTCTGCGACATCGACTTGTCCTTGCGGTCGTTGGCGTACGAGATCAGCCAGCGGATCGCCAGCGCCACGCTGCGCTCCCCGCGCACTTCGGTCGGCACCTGATAGGTCGCGCCGCCGACACGCCGGGCCTTCACCTCCAGCACCGGCCGCGTGTTGCTGACGGCCTTCTTGAAAACATCCAGGCCGCTCTGCTTCGTGCGTTCCTCAATGAGCGAGAACGAATCATACAGGATCCGGCGTGCCCGGTGCTTTTTCCCCTGCTTCATGATGTTGTTGATGAACTCCGAGACCAGCACGTCGCCGTACTTCGGATCGGGGACTGTCAGACGCGAAATGGCTCTTTTTTTTCTCACTGACGAACCTGCTTGACTGTTAGGACTTCGCTTTTTTTGCGCCGTATTTGGAACGCCCCTGCTTGCGCTCGGCAACGCCGGCAGTATCCAGTGTGCCGCGGATGATATGGTACCGGACGCCGGGCAGGTCCTTGACTCGTCCTCCCCGGATCATGACGATGGAGTGCTCCTGAAGGTTATGCCCTTCGCCGGGAATATAGGCGGTCACTTCGATGCCGTTCGTCAACCGGACACGCGCCACCTTCCGAAGGGCCGAGTTCGGCTTTTTCGGCGTGGTGGTGTAGACGCGCGTGCAGACGCCGCGTTTCTGAGGGCTCGAACCCATGGCCGGAGCCTTGCTCTTCCACGTGACTTTCCGGCGGCTGGAACGGACAAGCTGATTGATTGTTGGCACGTGCTACTCCATTATCCTGCAACTGGGGGAAAGTATCAAAATAGCTTTTTAAGATATTAAAAAAAGGTTGCAAAGTCAAGCAGAAACGCCTGTTTGATTTTCTCGTGACGGCGTTCCCTCATGAAATGCCGTGGCCAGGCTCCTGCGCCCGAAACGCAATAACGGAACCTGACAGTGAAACCGCCAGGATCGAAAAAAACCGGGCTCATGGATTCCCGGTAGCGGGACACGGGATCTGGGTCTGCGGACCGCGAAGAATATCTCGGGACCGGAGGATATCTGCATCCGGAGGAGCCCCTGCACCACCGTAGGGACAGGGAACTGGCGTTCCCTGCCCTCCCGGGGACTCCGTATAGCCTTTCGCTACAAACTACCTGCATCCCTGTTTATCTGTGGCACATCCGCTCTCCCCTTCATCCGTGCTCATCATCTTTTCCCATCGGTGTCCATCTGTCGTTTCACGATGCCGGCATGCGCTCCTTCTCTCTCGGCCGGAGCTTCCTCGTCTCGCCCTCCTCTTCGGCCTTCTCGGCCGCCGGGGCCGTATGCTCGGCCTCTTCCCCTTCGCTTGTCGTCACCATCAGGTTCCGGAAGTGCTTCAGCCCGGTCCCTGCCGGGACCAGATGTCCCATGATCACGTTCTCCTTCAACCCGAGCAGGTTGTCCACCTTGCCCTCGATCGCTGCATCGGTCAGGACTTTTGTCGTCTCCTGGAACGAGGCGGCGGAGATGAAGCTGTCCGTGGACAGCGCCGCCGACGTGATGCCGAGCAGCACCGGTTCCGACGTCGCCGGAAGGGCATCGCGGGACTCCACCACCTTCTTGGCCCGCTTGCGCAGATCGACGTTCGCCTCGCGCACTTTCTTCTTCGAGGCGATCTGACCGTTGCGGTATTTGGAGTCTCCCTTGTTGATGACGTACGCTTTGTCCGTGAGGTTCTCGTTCTCCTCCTCGAAACGGAGTTTGTCCACGAAATCCCCTTCCAGGAACTTCGTGTCGCCCGAGTCGACCACCCGGACCTTCTGCATCATCTGCCGGACGATGATCTCGATATGCTTGTCGTTGATCTTAACGCCCTGGATCCGGTAGACTTCCTGGATCTCGTTCACCAGGTATTCCTGCACGGCACCCACGCCCTTGATGCGGAGCACGTCGTGCGGATCGATGGCGCCGTCCGACAGCCGCTCGCCGGCACGCACGACATCATTTTCCTGCACAAGCACATGCTTGCCCAGCGCGATCGGGTACTTGCGGATGTCCTTCCCGTCGTGGCTCGTCACGATCACTTCGCGCGAACCGCGCTTCTGGACGCCGAAACTCACCGTCCCGTCGATCTCCGACACCACCGCCGGATCGTTCGGGCTGCGCGCCTCGAAGAGCTCCGTGACGCGAGGCAGACCGCCCGTGATGTCGCGTGTCTTGCCGATGTCCCTCGGAATACGCACCAGGATCGTGCCTGCGGTGATCTCCTGGCCGTCGTTCACCGCAAGGTGCGCCCGCGTGGGAACGATGTAGCTCGCGACCTTCTGCCCCTTCTTGTTCACGACCACCAGCGTCGGCGCAAGGGTCCTGTCGCGGGAGTCGATGACGATCTTCTGGATGTGCCCTGTCTGCTCGTCGTCGATCTCGCGGTATGTCACGTTCTCCCGGAGATCATGATAGCGGACCTCGCCGGCATGCTCCGAGATGATCACGGCATTGTACGGATCCCACTCGTAGATCGTCTCGTTCCTCGCTACCCTCACGCCGTCCCTCACCAGCAGCGTCGCGCCGTAAGGAACGTCGTACCGGGCCAGGACACGGTTGTCCTGGTCCAGGACATTGGCCACCCCGCTGCGGCCGGAGACGATGATCCTGGCTCCGCTGTCGCTCGGGACCTCGATGAGCTTCAGTCCTTCATACTGCAGCGTGCCGTCGAACTTGGACTGCACGGTGGATTGCGACGCGATACGGCTTGCCGTGCCGCCGGTATGGAATGTGCGCAGTGTCAGCTGCGTCCCGGGCTCGCCGATGGACTGGGCCGCGATGATGCCCACGGTTTCTCCCGGCTGGATCAGCTTTCCTGTCGTCAGGTTGCGGCCGTAACAGAGCGCGCACACGCCGCGCTTCGCCTCGCACGTCAGCACGGAACGGATCTCCACTGTCTCGATCGACGTCTCGGCGATGCGGTCCGACTTCTCCTCATCGATCACCTCGCCGGCCAGCACGATGGGCTCGCCGGTCAGCGGATCGGTGACATCGTGCACGGTAACGCGTCCGAGGATGCGCTCAGCCAGAGGCTCCTTCACGTCCTCACCTTCTTTCAGTGCTCCCGTCACCACGCCGCGGATGGTGCCGCAATCTTCCATCGTGATGATGGCGTCCTGGGCAACGTCCACCAGGCGGCGCGTCAGATAGCCGGCATCGGCCGTCTTCAGGGCGGTGTCCGCCAGACCTTTGCGCGCGCCGTGCGTGGAGATGAAGTACTCAAGGATCGATAGTCCCTCCCGGAAGTTGGCAATGATCGGGTTCTCGATCAATTCGCCTGTGGCCCCGGAAAGGCTCTTCTGCGGCTTGGCCATCAAACCACGCATGCCGGCCAGTTGGCGGACCTGCTCCTTCGAGCCACGGGCGCCGGAGTCTACCATCATGTACAGGGAGTTGAACCCGTCCTTCGACCGCTGCAGGGTCTCCACAAGCTTGTCGGTGACGCGGTGGCTCGAGGCGGTCCAGATATCGATCACTTTGTTGTACCGCTCTCCCTGCGTGATGATGCCGTTGACATACTGGTTTTCCACCTGGTCAACCGCCTTCTGCGCACGGGCGATGATCTCTTCCTTCTCTTTCGGGATCATGACGTCGTCGAGGCCCACGGAGAGTCCGCCGGCCGTCGCATACCGGAACCCGATATCCTTGAGCCGGTCCAGGAACTCGGCGGTCCTCAGGTTGCCGACCTGCCGGAACGCCGTGGCGATGATCACCACAAGGCGCTTCTTGTTCATCAGCTCGTTGAAAAACCCTATCTCTTTCGGGACGATCTGATTGAAGATGACGCGGCCGCTCGTGGTCTCCACGGTCTTGCCGTCAATCCTGACCTTGATCCGGGCATGGAGGCCGACCTTGCCGAAGTTGTGCGCGATGATAACCTCGTCGGTCGACGAGAACGAAAGGCCTTCGCCCACGTCCCCAACCCGCGACTTCGTCAGATAGTAGCATCCGAGCACCTGGTCCTGGGTCGGGGTCACGATCGGGGCGCCGCTGGCCGGGGACAGGATGTTGTGGCTCGAAAGCATCAGGATGCGCGCCTCAAGCTGGGCATCGAATGACAACGGCACGTGCACGGCCATCTGGTCGCCGTCGAAGTCCGCGTTGAACGCGGTGCAGACCATCGGGTGTATGCGGATGGCCTTCCCCTCCACCAGCACGGGCTGGAATGCCTGGATGCCGAGCCGGTGCAGCGTCGGGGCGCGATTGAGAAGCACCGGATGCCCGTCAATGATGTTCTCCAGGATCTCCCAGACCTCCGGGCCCTTCTTGTCGACCGTCTTCTTAGCGCTCTTGACTGTCTTGACGATGCCGCGCTCGATCAGTTTGCGGATGATGAACGGCTTGAAGAGTTCAACCGCCATGTCTTTCGGCAGGCCGCACTGATGGAGCTGGAGCTCCGGGCCCACCACGATGACCGATCGGCCGGAATAGTCCACACGCTTGCCGAGAAGGTTCTGGCGGAACCGCCCCTGTTTTCCTTTCAGCATGTCCGAGAGGGACTTCAGGGCGCGGTTGTTGTCGCTGCGCACCGCGTTGACGCGGCGCGAATTGTCGAAGAGCGAGTCGACCGCTTCCTGCAGCATCCGCTTCTCGTTCCGCAAGATGACGTCAGGCGCCTTGATGTCGATCAGGCGTTTCAGCCGGTTGTTCCGGATGATGACCCTGCGGTACAGATCGTTCAGGTCGGAGGTCGCAAACCGTCCCCCTTCCAGCGGAACCAGCGGGCGCAGCTCGGGCGGGATGACCGGGATGATGTCCAGGACCATCCACTCCGGCCGGTTCATCGGCCCGTCTTCGCGTTCACGGAACGCCTCGACGACGCGCAGGCGTTTCAGGGCCTCCTGTTTCTTCTGCACGGAGGTCTCGTCGCGGATCTGCGAGCGGAGTTCCTCGGCAAGCGCGGCGATATCCGTCTGCTTCAGGAGGCTCTTGATCGCATCCCCGCCGATCTGGGCGATGAACCGCCGTTTGTCGGTCAGGTCGAGGTCGTCGTTATTCTCCGGCAGCGTCGAAAGGATCTCGAAATACTGCTCTTCCGAGATAAGGTCTTTCTTCTGCAGCCCGGTGGTACCCGGGTTCACGACCACATACGACTCGTAGTATATGATCTTCTCGAGGTCCTTCGAGGTCATGCCGAGGATATAGCCGATCTTGGACGGCAGCGAGCGGAAGTACCAGATGTGGACCACCGGGACGGCCAGGGCGATATGCCCCATCCGCTCGCGACGGACGCTCTTCTGAGTCACTTCCACGCCGCAGCGGTCGCAGATGATGCCCCGGTATCGGATCCTCTTGTATTTTCCGCAGTGACACTCCCAATCTCTGACCGGACCGAAGATCTTCTCGCAGAAAAGCCCATCCTTCTCCGGACGGAACGACCGGTAGTTGATAGTTTCCGGTTTGGTCACTTCTCCATGCGAGCGCTGCAGGATCATGTCGGACGACGCCAGACTGATCGTGATCTTGGTGAAGTTCTTCTTCGCTTCTCGCGCGTGATGGAACAATGCCATTGGTACTCCTCCAAACAAGTGTCATAACCACCCGGTTGCCCGCCGCCCTGGCGGGTCCGGCGAATGACGCTGGCGCCCGAACTGGCGCCACCCTTCCCCTCTAATCCAGTTTTACGTCCAGCCCGAGGCCCATGAGCTCACGGATCAAAACGTTGAACGACTCTGGAACGCTCGATTCCGGCAGGTTCTCGCCTTTGACCACCGCCTCGTAGACTTTTGCCCTGCCTGCAACGTCGTCGCTCTTGACCGTGAGGATCTCCTGCAGGACATGGGCTGCCCCGTAGCCTTCCAGTGCCCAGACTTCCATTTCCCCGAATCGCTGTCCGCCGAACTGCGCCTTGCCGCCGAGCGGCTGCTGCGTGATGAGCGAGTACGGCCCGATGGAGCGGGCGTGAATCTTGTCATCGACAAGGTGCGACAGCTTGAGCATGTAGATCACGCCCACCGTCACCTCCTGGTCGAATCGCTCCCCCGTGCGCCCGTCGTACAGCACCGAGCGTGATCCTTCGTGCAACTTCGCCTTCCTGAGCTCGGACTGGACGTCTTCCCAGGTGGCGCCGTCGAAGATCGGGGAGGCGAACCGGACGCCGAGGATCTTGGCTGCCCAGCCCAGCGCGGTCTCGTAGAGCTGTCCCAGGTTCATTCGGGACGGCACGCCGAGCGGGTTCAGCACGATATCCACCGGGGTGCCATCCGGCAGGAACGGCATGTCCGCGGCCGGGACGATGCGGGAGACCACGCCTTTGTTGCCGTGGCGCCCGGCCATCTTGTCGCCAACGGAGAGTTTGCGTTTCTTCGCCACATACACTTTCGCGAGCTGGACGACGCCCGGGGGCAGTTCGTCGCCAAGCTGCACTTTGTTCTTCTCGTGACGGAACTCCTCCTCGATGCCGTTCAGCCTGTCGAAGTAATTGCTGTAGATCTTGTTGATGATGCCGTTCTTCCTCTTGTCCTCGACCCAGTCGGCGTTGTAATCCAGCTTCTCGAGATTGTCGTACGCCGAGAAGGTTTCGGGCTTGAAGGCCGTCCCGGCGCGGAACGCGATATTGCCTTCCGTGTCGCGAACGCCGATCGACCGCTCATCCGCAAGCAGAACGCCGATCTTGTGCGCGAGGCGGTCCCGAAGATCCGCGGTGATCTTTCGCCGCTGGCGGTCGAGCGCGTCGGTCCGCCGCTTGTCTTCCTTCTTTGATTCCGCATCTTTCTTCTTGCGGCTGAAGAGCTTCGTCGAGATCACGACCCCCTTCATGCCGGGCGGCGCTTTCAGCGAGGCGTCCTTCACGTCCCCGGCTTTCTCGCCGAAGATCGCTTTCAGCAGCTTCTCTTCCGGGGTCGGGTCGGATTCTCCCTTTGGCGTGATCTTGCCGATCAGGATGTCGCCTTCCACAACTTCAGCGCCGACACGAATGATCCCGTTCTCGTCCAGGTCCTTGGTCGCATCCTCGCTCACGTTGGGGATCTCGCGTGTGAGCTCTTCTTCGCCCCGCTTGGTGTCGCGGACCTGGAGCTCGAATTCCTCGATATGGATCGAGGTGAACACGTCGTGCGACACGACGCGCTCGCTCACAATGATGGCATCCTCGAAGTTGTATCCGTGCCAGGGCATGAAGGCCACAACCACGTTCCGACCAAGCGCCAGCTCGCCGCCGTCGGTTGCGGAGCCGTCTGCCAGGACGTCCCCCTTCTTCACCTTGTCGCCCGGCTTCACGATCGCCTTCTGGTTGATGCAGGTATCCTGGTTGGTCCGGAAGAACTTCGTGAGCTTGTACTCCACGCGGCGTTTGTCTTCGAACGAGATGAGCGCTTCGGTGCTGTTCTCGTCGATGTCATAGATGACCACGATCCGATCGGCGTCGACGTATTCCACGACGCCGTTCCGTTCCGCCACGATCAGGGTGCGCGCGTCGCGCGCGATCTTTTCCTCGAGCCCGGTGCCCACATAGGGCGCCTCGGGGCGCAGCAGAGGAACCGACTGGCGCTGCATGTTGGAGCCCATCAGCGCGCGGTTGGCATCGTCGTGCTCCAGGAACGGGATCAGGCCCGCCGCGGGGCTGACGATCTGGTTCGGCGCGATGTCCATGTACTGGATCTCATCCGGCTTCACCACCGGAAAATCGCCCTGGAACCGCGCCTTGACGCGGTCTTTCATGAAAGAGCCGCGCCCGTCGAGCGGCGCGTTCGCCTGCGCGATCGTGTGCGTATCTTCCTGCTCCGCGGTGAGGAACTCGATGTCGTCCGCCACCCGGCCGTTCTTCACTTTGCGGTACGGCGTCTCGATGAACCCGAATTCGTTCACGCGGGCGTGGATGCAAAGC
>JAGDMJ010000537.1 GCA_017860555.1 Bacteroidota bacterium | reverse complement strand
TGAGCACGCTGATCGAACCCACCAGTGGAACAGCCGAGGTATGTGGAAGAAACGTCGTGAAGGAGCCATACAGGGTTCGTCAGTCCATCTGCGCCGTCCTGCAGGAGAACGCCGTCGAAGTCTTCCTTTCGGTTCTGGACAACCTGAGCACATACGGGCGGTTCCACTCCATCCCTCGCCGGCAGATCCGCGAACGGGCCGAATCCGTGATGGCTCAGTTCGGACTGGAAGAATACCGGCACCAGAAAGTCATCGACCTGAGCGGCGGATTAAAGCGCCGGGTCCAGGTGGCAAAAGTCTTCATGGTGGACAAACCTGTTGTGTTTCTGGATGAAGCAACGACAGGGATGGATCCGGTGAACAAGAGGGCGACACTGGATGCCATTCGCGAGCATGCGCGGCAGGGCCGGACGATCCTGCTCACCACGCACATTCTCCAGGAGACAGAAGAACTCTGCGACCGGATTGCGATTGTCGACCAGGGGCGATGTCTCGTCACCGGTGACCTGGCCATGATCAAATCCATGGCAACGCGCGCGTATGACATCAACGTTACCTTTGAACGGATGAGACCGGAGATCCTGGAAACGGCCAGCCGCTACCCTTTGCTGAAGCTCCGCTCAACCTCCACGACGCTTGAGATGAGCGTCAGGGGATCTGAAGTATCGACCTTTGCATTGCTTGACGCCCTCTCCCACGTGGAGCCCATCGTGCATTTCGAGGTCACCAGCGCCTCGCTCGAAGACGTGTTTCTGGAATTGCTCGGTACAAGCGGAAAAGAGGGAAGGGCAGGAGAGAAGTCATGAAGATGATCCTTGCGGTCATGTACCGCGAATACCGCATCCGCACCACGAGTCTGACCTGGCTGTTCTACGACATGTTCATGCCGTTGACATACCTGTTGATTTTTGGGATCGGCTTCGAGAGCGCCTTTGCCGGCGGAGTCGCTGTGGCAGGTGACCGAATGGGCTACAACGCGTTCTTCCTCGCCGGTGTTCTCTCCATGGCCAGCTTTGGTATCGCAATCAATACGGCATACGGGTTCTTCGTCGATCGTGATAACGGAATCTTCTATGAATTCCTCACCTATCCCATGACGCGGTCGGAGTTTCTCGTCGGGAAGATTCTCTTCAATTCCCTTCTCGCACTGGTGCAGGCAGCCATTACCATCACGCTCGGTGCCGTTCTGCTCGGCCTGGCCTTGCGCTGGGACCTGATCGGACTTGTTGCGTTCGGACAGGTGCTGGGCACGGCGGGGTGGTTCTTCTTCCTCACGACGTTTGCCATACGGATCCGCCGGAACGACATGTTCAATACGTTTCTCAATGTGGCGTACTTTGTCCTGATGTTCGGCAGCTCAATGTTCTATCCGGTGGAATCCCTGCCCCGATGGCTGCAGGCTGTGTCCTTTGTCAATCCGCTGACCTGGCACACCGATGTGCTTCGGTATGCGACCATTGGCGCCGGGGCAGCTGAGGTCGTCGCGCTGGAGGGAGCGGCATTCCTCTGTTTTCTTGCTGTCTCGTTTGCCCTCGCAGTGCAGACCATCCGGAATCCTCTGCGGGCATAACAGGGCGAACGCGTGCCGTACATTGCTTTTCGGGCCTCTTTTCGGTAGTTTGATCTGGACCTCTCACACACTCTCCGACTATGCGCGTCTATCTTGATCTGGTTGAACGTGTGCTGCGCAACGGCATACGCAAATCAAACCGCACCGGCGTGGATACCATCTCCTGCTTTGCGGAGCACTATACCGTTGACCTCGCAGAAGGGTTTCCGCTCCTGACCACAAAGAAGGTCAACTTTTCCGCGATGCTGTATGAGGTGCTCTGGTATCTCTCCGGTGAAGATCACATCCGGAATCTCCGCCAGCACACGAAGATCTGGGACGCCTGGGCAGACGCGGAAGGGAACCTCGACACCGCATATGGCCGGTACTGGCGGCGGTTTCCGAGTGCGCGATGGAATCCTGAAACAAAAGCCTACGAAGTCGAAGAGGTCGATCAGATCGGAAAGGTTGTCGAGCTGTTGAAAACCGACCCCCATTCACGGCGGATGGTCGTGACCGCGTGGGAACCCGGCAATGCGTTCGGCAGCAAACTTCCCCCGTGTCATTACTCCTTCGTCTTCAATGTATCGGGCGGACGGCTGAACTGCCACCTGACACAGCGTTCCGGTGATATTGCGATCGGCATTCCCTTTAACCTTGCAGCGTATTCTCTGATCACGCATATCCTCGCTCGGGAAGCGAACCTTCAGCCCGGACTCTTCAGTCATACGATCGTGGATGCGCACATCTACCTGAACCATATCGACGGCTTGAAGGAACAGCTTGTCCGGACACCGCGCGCCTTACCCGCAGTACAGATTTCACAGAAACCGCTGGACGAACTGCTGTTTGAGGATTTCTCGCTCGTCGGCTACGATCCCTATCCGGCCATCAAATTCGCGGTCGCAGTGTGAAACTGGCGATCATCGCAGCGATTGCCCGCAACAGGGCAATAGGCGCCGGCGGTGCGCTTCCGTGGCATCTCTCCGAAGACCTGAAACGCTTCAAACGGCTGACGACCGGCCACGCCGTCCTCATGGGCCGCAAGACATTTGTCTCCCTTGGCCGTCCTCTCCCGAACCGCCGCAATGTTGTCCTCAGCAGGAA
>JAGDMJ010000027.1 GCA_017860555.1 Bacteroidota bacterium | reverse complement strand
CCCGGGGTCAATGACTATCTGAACTATCTGAAATCATCCGGGGGACACTTCAAGAATCCTGACAAGGCGTTCAACACGGCCAATGGTCTCATTGAGTATAGCCGAGCAATCTGGGGGCACTTTATCGCCGACAGGTTCGGGAGCGATATGATGCGTGCGGCGTTGAATAACGTGATGACCGTGCGCCCACTCGAAGCGATCGACCTCGCGCTGCACGCCGCCACGCCGAACCCAACAACGTTCAAGGCAGAGTTTTCCGAATGGGTTCTCTGGAACTACTACACAGGCTCTCGCGCAGACAGCTCGACATACTATCCTAGCGGGGCGATCTATCCCGAGATTGTGCAACTGCCTGCCGAGTTCGTCCCGCCAAGCGGGATGCTTACCGGCAGCGTGGAGGCGCTCAGCGCGCGCTACCACCAGGTGTTCACTCCGGTGGATACCGTCGTGATCGTCCAGTGCAATATCAATCGCGAATCGGCCGAAGGACATTCGGGATCGACCTTCCCGTACTCGATCACCCTCAGCTCCTCGCAAGTGGACGGGTCGTACGAACCGGCAGGGAACATGCTCTTTATCAGCCCTTCCGTTTCGGATCCAACCAACTGGAAGACCCTGAAGATCGTTCAGGGCGTAGCGTCACTCACTGGCATCGCCGAAGGAACGCCCTATCCCAACCCGTTCCGCCCGAACGGGACATCCGTCCTTTTCATACCTGCGCAGGCAGCTTCAGGGACCTTGTATATCTATTCGAGCAGTATGGACCTGATCTATAGCGCAGCCCAGACTTCAGTGGTGAAAGGGGGGAAATCGATGTTCACGTGGAATGGTCACGCGCATGACGACAATCCTGCCAAGAGCGGCATCTACGTGTTCGTGCTTTCGATCCCGGGCAAGACCATCACAGGCAAGATCGCGCTGATAAGGAATTGACCTTGGACCTCGCGCTTGCAGCGAAGAACCTGAAGAAGCTGTTCAATTGGAGGGTGATCTTCCGGGACATCAGTTTCGATGTTCCGCAGGGAAAGACACTGCTCATCACAGGACGCAACGGCTCCGGGAAGTCCACGCTGGTCAAGATCATCAGTGGGGTGCTTGCGCCCACGTCCGGATCAGTCTCCATCTCGGGAGTCGCGGCCCGGAAAGGCGATGGCCGGCACGATGTGCTTGGGCTTGTGTCTCCGTACCTCCAGATGTATGATGAGTTTTCGGCCAGCGAGAATGTCCAATTTGCGCTGGCCATCCGCGGACTCAAGCCGGACGGCGGCAGGGTCGATGAGCTTCTGAACCGTGTGGGCCTGTACGAGCGGAGAAACGACGCAGTCCGCACGTATTCGTCAGGGATGAAGCAGCGCGTGAAATACGCCTTCGCCCTGGCCCACCGACCGCCGGTTCTGCTCCTGGACGAACCGATGTCCAACCTGGATGCGGAGGGCATATCCATCGTCCGTGATATCATGTCCAGGCAACGCAACGAGGGCATTCTTGTCGTCGCAACCAACGATCTCACTGACATCGACCACTACGACCTCCGGGTGGATCTCAATGCGGCAACATGAGTCCGTACGAGGCTCCTGGGGGTCATCGGTCCTGGCGATCCTCAGGAAGGATTGGCAGTCGGAGCTGCGCACCCGTTACGCCATCAGCGCGCTTCTGATGTTCGTGATCACAACGATATCAATCATTCTTTTTTCGCTCGGGAGCGAAGGGGCCCCTGCGGAGGTGCTCTCCGGGATGCTCTGGGTGGTGATCTTTTTTGCGGCGATGTCGGGCCTTTCGAGGACCTTTGTCATGGAAGAGGAGAGGGGAACGGCTATGACGCTTCAGTTGTTGGCACCCCCGAGTGCGGTCTATTTTGGAAAGCTGCTGTTCAACCTGGTTCTGATAGCGGGGGTGAATCTGCTGACCGTAGCCCTCTATTCGCTGTTCATCAACGGTTTCATCATCAAGACGGCTTCCATTTTCATCATCACGATTACACTCGGAAGCATCGGGTTTGCCGCAGCCGCGACGATTATCGCGGCCATTATCGCCAGGGCGAGCACAAAAGGGACCCTGTATCCGGTTCTTTCGTTTCCGATTCTCTTGCCCCTTTTGCTCACGGTGATCAACGCCACACGGCTGGCCGCTGAGGGAGCGTTTTTCGAAGAGGCATATGGTGAATTTCAGATCCTGATTTCGTATATTGTCGTCGTCATCGCTACTTCGTTCATTGTCTTCGACTTTGTCTGGAAAGATTGATCCATGGGAGCAAGGATTCTGCTGGGTGTGTGGTTGACGATTGTCGTCATCCTTGGTCTTTCCCTGCCCATGGTGGCACAGCCACAGCAGTGGTATGACCTCCCGATCATCCCCGGCCTTGAAGAGAAAGCCCGCATTATCTTTTTTCATGTCCCAACAGCATGGCTGAGCGTCGTCGCCTTCATTTCGAGCATGATCTACGGCATCCGGTATCTCCGGCGGAGAGACCCCGAGGATGACATCAAGTCGGCCTCCGCGGCCGGTCTGGGCTTCCTCTTCTGTTTCCTGGCCACAGTTACCGGCGCCATATGGGCGAAATTCAGCTGGGGAACGTATTGGAACTGGGATCCGCGTCAAACGTCCATTTTCGTCCTTTTACTGATCTATGGGGCCTATTTTGCGCTCCGGTCCGCCGTCGAAGTAGAGGAGAAGAAAGCCGCGCTTTCTGCGGTCTACGCGATCATCGCGGCCGTCACGATGCCTTTTTTCATGTTCATTATGCCCAGGATACTTGCCAGCCTGCATCCGGAGCCCATTTTGAACACACAGGGGAAGGTCCATATGAACATTACGATGCTGGTGGTCTTCCTCTCATCCCTGGCTGGATTCACAGGCCTGTACTACTGGATGTGGCGTCTGCAGGTGCGCATGCGCCTCATTGAGCTTTCCGATGCACAGAAACTAGGAGAACACTCCCGTGGTTGACTTCCTTTCAAATCATTCCCTTTATGTGGTGCTGTTTGTGGCACTTGTTGTATGGTTGGGAGTGTTCTTCTATATGATGCGCATTGAAAAGAAATTGAAGGTTCTGGAAGGTCAACGAAACAGGTAACGGCTTAATCGGAGGAGAGGACGCATGCGCCCGAAGGTTATCATTGCATCCATTGTTGTCGTACTTTTCATCATTTTCGGCTCGTACTCATTCCTGCAGAGCAACGTCGAATACACAGACGTTGCCGGCGCCATGCAGAAGCACAAGAAGGTGCAACTGAAGGGCTCGTGGGACAAGACCAAGGAGTCGTATTTCAATCCGGCGACCAGTCAGTTCACGTTCTATCTTATTGATGACGCGGGCCGCGGGTGCAAGGTTGTACTCGACGGTGCGGCGCCGAACAATTTCGAGTTGGCCACCAGCGTCGTCGCCAAAGGACGGTACGTGGAAGAGGGGTACTTCCATGCGACCGAAGTGCTGACCAAGTGCCCCTCGAAGTACGAGGCGCAACCTGGCGAGGTGATGAAACAGAGTTGACAAGGTTGTTCGAATGTCACGGCGAGCGACACCTTGTGAAAAGTAATACAAACCAGTTCAGATGGCTTTGGAGCGCGTGAAAGTGGCGCCCCGTGCGATAACAGCTATGTAGATGTCGTTCCATCCGTTCTTTCATTTACCGGAGATGCACATGATCGGCGGCCTTCTTGTGAAGTTTGCCTTTGTTGCCTGTCTTGCTTCGATCGTCAATTATTTCCTCTATCACAGGCGGCCCGACCCGCGAATTCTGACAGCCGCCCGGATCTTCTTCCATGCGACCGTGGTCTCCGTCCTGGTCGCCGCGGCATACCTCCTCTACCTGATCCTCACACATCAATTCCAATACACGTACATCTGGTCCTACAGCTCCCGGGAGCTTCCGCTGCCGCTCCTTATCTCCACGTTCTATGCAGGTCAGGAGGGGAGCTTCATGTTGTGGACCCTCTTCACGGCGATCATCGGCGTGTTCCTGTCGCAGCATGCCGCGCGCAAAGGCTATGAACCCGAGGTGATGGGGGTGTTCGGAATGATCCTGGCCTCGTTGATCCTGATGATGGTTGCAAAGAATCCGTTCGAGTACGTGTGGAACAGCTGGCCCGGGCAGGTGGCAGAGGGTTTTGTGCCCGTGAACGGCCGCGGATTGAATCCATTGCTGCAAAACTACTGGATGGTCATCCACCCGCAGGTCCTCTTCAGCGGATTTGCGGCGATGAGCGTGCCGTACGCCTATGCACTGGCGGCGCTGATCAAGCGGGACTACAACAACTGGATCCGGCCTGCGACACCCTGGCTGGTGTTTGCGGCCACGATCCTCGGGACGGGAATCATGATGGGAGGGTTCTGGGCGTATGAGACTCTTGGTTGGGGAGGGTACTGGGGATGGGATCCGGTGGAGAATTCTTCCCTTGTTCCATGGCTTGTTGCTATCGGCGGGATTCATATGACGCTGTCCCAGCGGCGAACGGGAGGATTTAAAAAGACCAATCTGATCCTGGGAATGCTCTGTTTCATCATGGTGCTGTATTCCACCTTCCTGACACGAAGCGGCGTGCTCGGGGATACGTCCGTCCATTCGTTTGTTGACCCCGGGATGCTGGTATACTGGCTGCTGATCGGCATTATCGCGTTGTTCGTCGGACTCGCCATCTTCATGTTAGTGCGGCGATGGAAGGATATCCCCGCCACTGCGACGCATCACCACTATTACTATTCCCGGGAATTCGCCTTGTTCCTGGGTGCGTGTCTGCTCGTGGCAGCCGCGCTCTTTATCGTCGTCGGAACATCGTCTCCGATCATCACTGACATTTTGTATGGGACGAAGAGCGCCGTCGACATTTCCTATTACGTGACCACGACGCTGCCCATCGGTATCATGGTGGGCATTCTTGCCGGCCTTGGCCAGCTCCTCTGGTGGAACAGATCCAGGAAGGAAGACCTGTTCAAGAGCCTACGCTGGCCCATCGGGCTTTCCACCCTGACGGCATTCGTTTTTACCGCGGTCATCGGCGCGGAGCTCCTCGTCGGGTTGTTCGTCTTTGGTGCGGCATTCGCTCTCTTCGCCAACATTGCGGTGGGATGGAGGCTGATGAAGGGCAATCCGAAGTTCGCCGGCGGATCGGTCGCACACATCGGACTGGCAGTAATGTTTCTCGGCTTTGTGGCTTCCTCCAAGTATGATGCGAAGGAAACCCTTTCGCTGAAACAGGGACAGCCGACGAAATCCCTGGGATACACACTCACGTACACAGGTTACAGGCCGATCGATCAGGAGAAGTATGCTTTCCAGGTCAGCGTTGAAAGGCAGGGGAAGCAGTATACCATCGCGCCGGTCATGTACTACAGCTCGTACAACGATGGGCTGATGCGCAATCCCGACATTCTCAACATGATCACAAAGGACTTCTATCTGGCGCCCCTTGCGCTGGAGCAACGCAGCGATACCGCACAGCAAGGCGTCCAGAAGGTGATGTTGCAGCGTGGGGTGGCCAGGAAGGTAGGAACCCTTGAGATCACCTTTGTGGACTTCGAGCTTCCCGATGCGGAAAAAGGGGCGATGGTTGAAGGGAAGGATATGCGGATCGGTGCCCGGTTGATGGTGAAGGAATCCGGAGGGAAACCGCAGGCCGTCGTTCCGGCGAAGCTCTTGAAGGAGGGGAGCCTGACTGATCAGCCCGCCATGCTCGGGAACGCGTTTGAATTCGTGATCACCGGGATGAGCCCGGACCGTGAGAGCAGAGAACACTCGTCAGTGGAGATTGGGGTTCGGAACGTCGCGCGGGGCGGGGAGACCGCCCAACCGGAGCCGGACGTCCTTGTGGTGGAGGCAAGCGTAAAGCCGTACATCAACATGGTCTGGTCAGGAGTCATCATCCTGCTTGTCGGTTTTGTGGTCACCATCGTGCGGAGAGCGCAGGATGCGACACACAAACGCAGCATGGTAGCAGAGCCGGCAGCGGGTGTGAACGTGAATTACGGGACGGGTGAAACAACGCCGACGCCGAACCGGTAGACCAGTTCGCCCCCGTACCAGGCGCCTACCCAGAGACATGCGAGCGATGCGGCGAACAGCGTCAGATAGAGGAATCGCCGGCCGGGATCGATCTTCGCACGCATCCCCAGACGCCAGAGCAGCAGCGCGGCGAATCCTCCGGCGGTCACGAATGCCAACTGCTGGTGCGCATCGAATGTACCGGCAGCCGGGAGCGGAATGAAGACCTGACTTTTTGCGCTCAGGCCGCTGAGCACGGCCGCTACGATCCCGATCGTTCCGGCCATTTGTATCCACCAACCCGCCTTTGAGAACTCCCCTCGCGAAAGAAGGACTCCCAGCACCTCGAACGAGAGCGCGGTGGTGAGCAAGGCGACGGGAAAATGAACGAGAAAGGGATGGATGTTCGGCATGACCTCACAGGTTAAGCGCAAAGAGATCCGGCACATTGATGGGGCTGACCGAATAGAATGGCTCGCCGTATTTCTTGCCGATCTTGTCCCCGTAGTAGGCCAGCCTGGTACGTAACATCTCGATAAACTCCGGCGTGCTCAGGATTGTCTGGCGCTCGTTGCTATCGGGATCGTAGAATTGCGACTTGAAAGCCCCGACACATTGCATGCGCTGGTCAAATTCGTCGGTGATGTCGATGATGAAGCTGGGCTTGAATTCAAACCACTGCATGAAGTGATAGTATGCGCGTGGACGGAACGGCTCCTGCATTCTGCCGTCCAGGGTCGTTTCGATTTTTACGAGGCCGGCGGCAAACCACGCTTCCCGGCAGAGCGTGTGCGCGCGTTCATGATCCGGGTGCCGGTCCACCGGATAGGGGAAGAGCAGGACATCCGGCTGGTATTTCCGGATGATCTGAACGATCTTTAACCGGTTCTCGAGGCTCGTCTCGAGGTTGCCATCGGGAATCCCGAGGTTCTCCCGAACCTGGACGCCAAGCAGCCGTGCTGCTTCTGCGGCTTCAGCGGCCCGGATTTCACGGGAGCCGCGGGTGCCAAGCTCACCGCGGGTGAGGTCGGCGATTCCCACGCGCCGCCCCTGTTTGGCAAGCTTAGCCACGGTGCCGCCGCAGGAAAGTTCCACATCGTCAGGGTGCGCTCCGAGCGCGAGAACGTCCAGCTTCATGAAAGATCCCGAATTGTGCGTGGAGAATATAAGGACAAATCCGGAAGTGTGCAATAAAGTTCCGTGTTCTTTCACTTCGGAAATCGGTATATTGTGTCATGCGACTGATGGTATTGGGTTTCCTGGTCCTCGCTTCGGTATCGTTCGCCCGGGGAGGCGGCCCGGAAGGTGGGACGCTCGTGGGAAGGGTCACCACCGTGGCATCCAGGGAGGCGGTTGGAGGGGCAAGGGTATCCCTGGACGGGACGAAATTGGGCGCGGTAGCGAATCCCGAGGGCAACTATTTCATCACAGACATTCCTCCGGGTGTGTACACGGTTGTGGTCCGCATCCTCGGCTACGAAGAGTTCAGGGCGGTTGCGGTACGCATTGAGGCGGACAAGACGACAGAGCTTCCGATCCGTCTGGTCGAATCCATCATTCCCCTTCAGGAGATACAGATAACAGCCGGAAGGGCGAAACGGGCGGAGGACGTCCGAGCGAGCGTGTTCACGATGACACCGAACCAGACCCGGACGATCCCGGGCGTGGCAGAGGACGTCTTGCGGTCACTGCAGGCTGTTCCCGGTGTGCTCTCCGTAAACGATTTCAGCGCGCAGCTCATTGTACGGGGAAGTGGGCCCGACCAGAACCTGATCATCATGGATGATATCGAGGTCTTCAATCCGTATCGCCTGTACGGGTTCATCAGCATGTTCAATCCGGAGACGGTCTCGGACATCAACCTGATCACCGGCGGTTTTCCGGCGAAATACGGGGACCGGCTGTCGGCGGTGCTGGACGTCACCAACCGTGAAGGGGAGATGCATTCGCCGTTGCATGGGAGCGTCAACGCGAGTATCACGAACGCCAACATTGTTTTGAGCGGTGGCCTGCCGTTCGGTGCGAACGGCTCGTTCATTGTGTCGGCGCGGCGCACCTACTACGATCTGATCCTTGGGCCGATCGCGCGGCGGAGCGGGTTGGTCAGCGGCGATGTAGCCTTCCCGAATTTCATGGATGTCCAGGCGAAATTGGTCATTGAGCCTTCGCCGAATCACCGGCTGCTGGGCAACCTTCTGTTCAGCCGGGATGGCGTGGACATTATGAGCGGGGCTGACAGAAACACGCCGGACAGCGTCAATGTTCTCGATAAGACCACCAACAATGTGGTCGGCGTCGCCTGGCATTACTTCCCGTCAAAGGAATTCTATTCGAAGCTGAGCGCGTCGTGGTACAGGAACGGTGGTGAGACGGAATTCGGAGGGGATTTCGTTGATCCTGCTCTGGATCGGATGAAGTACCAAGATGGGGGGGACACCACCGGCATTCGGTTGTTCAATCTTGAGTTCGACTCCCGCTACATTTTCGGGAAAGTGTCAGTGAAGGAAGAAGCCGCGTGGTCGCTCCCCGGTCACCTCGTGGAAGCGGGGGGAGGAGTGGATTTCCTGTCCACATCACTTGTCTGGCATTTCCGGCCCGACGATACGTTCCGGTCCATCCTTCTCGAACGAGGCATCGCCTTGGTCGACGACTTCGTTCAGTCGCGGGACTACGTCAGAATGGGGGCGTATCTCCAGGACAAGATCAAGTTCACAAGCGCACTGTCCGTCCAGCCGGGACTGCGCCTGGATTATTATCAGATCATCGACCGTGCGTTTTTGCAGCCGCGGCTGAATGTGTCATATGCCCTGAATCCGCTCACCATAGTCCGGGGGGCATGGGGAATCTACCGGCAGTCTCCCGGCTATGAAAAGCTCCTGGACCAGGGGGCGTTCTACGATTTCTCCCAGGCGGGGACAGGACGCGTGACGGCGGAAGAGGCCACGCACTACGTTCTGGGGATCGAGCGCTGGCTCAATGAGGAGTGGCAGGTCAAACTGGAAACATACTACAAGAAATTTGACAATGTGATCGTGCAGGCGAAGGTCCCGGGAACGTTCTATGAAACCTCTCCGATCCCAGGCGAGGATCAAAGGCTTCGTTCCGGCTGGACTACACCGGTACCAGTCCCTGGAGACTCGGTGACTACCACACCGATCAATGGGGCCTCCGGACAGTCGTACGGCATTGAAATTCTGCTGGAAAAGAAAAACATCGGGCCTGACAGCAGATTCAGTGGATGGATTGGCTATGCGTTGGCGCGCGCCGATCGGGTACGTGGGAACATCACCAGGCCCTTCCGTTTCGATCAGCGCCATACGGTGGATGTCGTGCTGGACTACCGTGCTACCCGGTGGCTGGACATCGGTGTGAGATGGAAATTCGGCACCAATTTTCCTTACACTGCGGCCGTCGGACTCGTACCGAGACTGGTCACCGTGACGCAGAATGGCAGGGAAGAGAAGGTGGTCGAAGTGGATCGGAACGGGAATGTGGTTTTTGATGTCGACCGGGCTGGTGAGGAAAACGAACTCCAGGCACAGCTTCCCGCGTATCACCGGTTGGACATTCGTTTGACGGCGCGGACAGCATTCTGGGGGATGGACTGGAGCTTCTACCTGGATGTGATCAACGTGTATAACCACCAGAATGTGCTGGCATACAATTACTATCAGGGAGATGACTACACCCTGAAGCGGCGGGCGGTCGGCATGCTGCCGATCATCCCGACGATCGGGTTCTCGGCGAGGTTCTAATGAGTGTGTCTTCTGTTGGGCTGGATATCGGTCCCGGCAGGTTCAAACCACATTTGTGCTCAGCCATGATATGACAGACACGGGCGTCTATACCGTCTCCGAAATCACCCGACAGATAAAACACCAATTGGAGTCCGAGTTTTCTTCAGTTGCAATCCAGGGGGAACTGTCCAACTTCAAGGTGCACAGTTCCGGCCATCTGTATTTTACGCTGAAGGATGGAAACGCACAGATCGCGGGTGTAATGTGGCGCAGCCGAGCCGCGAGCCTGCCATTCATCCCTCAGGACGGAATGAAGGTGATCGTGGCGGGGAAGGTCAGCGTGTATGAGGTTCGTGGTGTGTATCAGGTGGACGCATGGTCACTCCGTCCGCTTGGTGTCGGAGAATTGCAGGCGGCGTTCGAACGACTCAAGCAACGGCTGGCCGCGGAGGGTTTGTTTGACATGGCCCGCAAGAGAACCCTCCCCGCTTATCCGCAAAGAATCGGGATTGTAACGTCTCCGACAGGTGCCGTTCTGCATGATATGCTTACCATTATCGCGCGGCGGTTCCCCTGCGTGGAGATCGTGTTCTGCCCGGTCAAGGTCCAGGGACTCGGAGCGGCCGAAGAAATTGCCGGCGCAATCCGTGATCTCAATAAGCTGGGAGGGGTGGATGTGATGATCGTGGGGCGGGGAGGGGGATCGCTGGAGGACCTCTGGGCGTTCAATGAGGAAGTGGTAGCCCGAGCCATTGTGGGGTCGATTGTTCCCGTGGTGAGCGCCGTTGGGCATGAGATTGATTTCACCATTGCCGATTTTGCGGCGGATTTGAGGGCTCCAACCCCTTCGGCGGCTGCGGAACTGGTGGTTCGGGACTCCCGGGCCGTTCTTGACCTTGTCCGGAATAATAGCTATAATATTCAGAATTGCATAGCAGATCAACTGAAACGACACAGAACCTCCATTGCGCACCTGCTGAAAAGCTATTCTTTCAATAGACCGGTCGATCTCCTCCAACAGTGCAGCCAGCGCGTTGATGAGCTCGCAAGGTCCCTTTCACTGTCCGGTTCACACAAACTCGCAATGACCTCCGCCCGAGCCCGCTCGCTGCAACAGAGGCTTGCGGCACTTGATCCTCAACTTGCCCTGAAACGGGGCTTTGCGATCGTCTACAAGCAGGGGCGCGCCGTCATGTCGAAAGTGGAGGTCCAACCGGAGGATCCGGTCGAGATCCGTTTTCACGATGGCACCGTGCAGTCCGTCATTTCATGAGCGGGACTATGGCCCAGAAAAAGAAGGACCCGGGTGAAGCAACGTTCGACGAGTCGCTCAGGCGCCTGGAGGAGATAGTGGCACAGATGGAGCAGGGAGAGATCCCTCTGGAGGAGTCGCTTAAGCTGTACGAAGAGGGGATCGCACTCTCGAAGGTGTGCGCCCAGAAGTTGCAGCAGGCCGAATTGACCATCAAGCGGCTTGGCAAAGACCTTGAGGGAAACCTCAAGCTATTCGAGGAAGATTCAGAATAAGGATTGGTGGTACCGTGGAACACAAGTATCAAGTCCTGGACAACGTCAATATTCCCGAGGATGTGCGGAAGCTCTCGGAGGCCGATCTCAAGACCCTCTGCGCCGACGTCCGTGATTTTCTCATTGAGGTGGTCTCGAAGACCGGGGGGCACCTGGGCGCGGGCCTGGGAGCCGTCGAACTTTCGGTAGCCCTTCACTATGTGTTCGACACCCCGAAGGACAAGCTTGTGTGGGACGTTGGCCACCAGGCCTATCCCCACAAGATCCTCACCGGAAGGAAAGACCGACTCCATACGATTCGGCAATACCACGGACTGAGCGGCTTTCTCAAGCGCAGCGAAAGCGAGTACGACACCTTCGGCGCCGGCCATGCGAGCACAGCGATCTCTGCCGCGCTGGGCATGGTTGCTGCGCGCGAGCTCAACGGGCAGAGGTACAAAGTGGTGGCGATCGTGGGAGATGGCTCCATGACCGGCGGCATGGTCTATGAAGGGATGAACAACGCCGGGATCATGAAAAAGGACATGATCGTGATCCTGAATGACAACAACATGTCCATCGCTCCGAACGTCTGGGCCATCTCTAACTATTTCACCGAATTGATCGCCAATCCGCGGTACAACCGTCTGAAAGCCAATGTTTATGAATTGACGGGCAAGCTGGACGCGTGGGGCGATCGCATTCGGCGCGTTGCCGCACGCGTGGAAGGGGGGATCAAGACGATTGTGACGCCCGGGATCCTTTTCGAGGCCCTTGGCTTCCGCTACTTCGGCCCGGTGAACGGCCACAATGTCTCCCAGCTTGTCCATATTCTGAAAGAAGTCAAAGACCTTCCCGGACCCATCCTGGTTCATGTCACGACGGAGAAGGGGAAGGGGTACAAGCCGGCGGAGGAGGACATCCAGAAGTTGCACGGGGTGAGCCCCTTCGACAAGGTCACGGGTGTATCTCCGAAGAAGCCCGGCGGTCCTCCGGCCTACACGAAGGTTTTCGGCCAGGCAGTTGTCGAACTTGCCGGGGCGGACCCCACGATCGTGGGGGTGACCGCTGCCATGCCGGATGGCACGGGGCTGGACCAGCTTCAGGCGGCCTTCCCCCAGCGCTTCTACGATGTCGGTATCGCCGAGCAGCATGGCGTGACCTTTGCCGCGGGCCTTGCAACAGAGGGATGTACCCCGATCGTGGCGATTTACTCGACGTTCCTACAACGGGCATTCGACCAGATCATCCACGATGTCGCTTTGCAGCATCTTCACGTGATCTTTGCGCTCGACCGCGCCGGTCTGGTGGGAGCGGACGGGCCAACGCACCATGGAGCGTTCGATCTGAGCTACCTGCGTATGATCCCCGGCATGGTGATCATGAGTCCAAAGAACGAAGCGGAACTCCGGGATATGTTGTACACTGCCGTTCAATACAAGGAAGGACCTGTTGCGCTGCGCTATCCCCGCGGAAACGGGTTTGGGATCTCGATGCGCGAGGGATTCCAGCAGCTGCCCATCGGCAAAGCCGAGACCCTCCGGCATGGAACCGATGCGGCGCTTCTCGCGGTTGGAGCAATGGTGGATCCTGCCATGCGTGCCGCAGGACTTCTTGATGCCCGCGGGATCACCTGTGAAGTGGTCAACATGCGGTTCGTCAAGCCGCTTGATCTGGAACTCCTGGAGAGCGTGGCCGCACGATTTTCCTCCGTGGTGACCATCGAAGACAATGTGGTCACGGGCGGATTTGGAAGTGCTGTGGCGGAGTGCTATGCCGCCAGACAGTCGCCGGTGCGCGTGAAGCGGCACGGTATACCCGATCAGTTCATCGCTCATGGCTCACCCGAGGAGTTGCAGGCCGAACTTTGCCTGACCCCGGCCGGCATCGCGAGCGTGGTGCAGGAATTTCTGAAGGCGCGAGAAGCCGGCAATGTGCAGATTCCCCCTCTTGCATCCGTTGTCCCATAACCGGATTCTTCCTCATGGAAAAGACACGGCTCGGCATCGTCGGTCTCGGCTGGATTGCCCAGGTGGTTCATCTGCCGATACTGTTGAAATCCCCTGACGTGGAGGTCGTGGCGGCGTGCGACATGGACCGCCGGCGAGGAAAGCTCGTGGCGGAGAAGTTCGGCATCCCGCATCTCTACAACAATATTCAGCAGATGCTGGACGGCGTGGACCTTTCTGCGGTCATCGTTGCGACAAGCACGGACGCGCACAAGGAAGTCACCCTCGCGTCTCTCCGGGCAGGCAAAGATGTCCTCGTGGAGAAACCGATCGCGCGCCGGTATTCCGAAGCCGTGGAAATGGCTGAAGCAGCGAAGGCTCACAAGCGGAAGCTCATGGTTGGCATGAACCACCGGTTCCGTCCCGATACGATGATCTTGAAGAGCTTCATCGAGGGGAATGAGCTTGGTCAGGTGTACTTCGTGCGTACCGGGTGGCTGCGCAAGCGGAACATCGATACATCCTGGATTGTCCAAAAGGACATTTCCGGCGGGGGCGTGTTCCTCGATCTCGGAATTGTCATGCTGGATATGGCCCTCTGGATGATGGGCTACCCTGTGGTCAAACGGGTCGGAGCATCGCACTACAACCACAAGACCCACCAGGTCGAAGATACGTCGCTCGTCTCGCTCACGCTCGGCAACGGCTCCCGCATCCATATCGAGGTGAGCTGGTCGATGTATCTCGAGGACGATCTCTATTTCTGCCACGTCTTCGGCTCCGATGGGACTGCCACACTGAATCCCCTCAGGGTCAACAAGGAGCTGCATGGCAGCCTCGTAAACCTGGCCCCCGCAAAGATCGAATCGCCCCAGCATCTCTTCAAACGTTCCTACGAGAATGAGCTGAAACATTTCCTAGGCGCCATCCGGGGGGTGCACACCATCGTATCCACGGCTGATGAAGCCGTCCAGCGCATGCGCGTGGCGGATGCGGTCTACAGATCCGCCCGTCTCGGAAAGGAAATAGTCCTTACGTAGGGTGAATCATGTCGAAACGCGTGATGGTCGTCGATGACGAAGCAGACATCGTCGAGCTGATCCGATACAACCTGACCAACGAAGGATATGAGGTGATCACGGCACGCAACGGCCGGGAGGCTCTGGAGAAGGCTGCCTTGTTACCCGATCTGATCATCCTTGACCTCATGATGCCCGTGATGGACGGGCTGGAGA
>JAGDMJ010000536.1 GCA_017860555.1 Bacteroidota bacterium | reverse complement strand
GCGATGATCTTGCGGAGGAATTTCTCCGGGATGTCCCACTCTCTGGAAATGCTTGGGATCTGTACCACGGCATGCTTGGGAAGAGACGCAACGTGCATCATTGCTCTCACAGCGTATTCGCCTGTCATCGTCAACTCCATGGGGTCCCCTTGATTTTCCGATTGGCCGCCCGGGCAGGAATCAAATCGAGTGCCAAAGGTGACAGAACCTGTCACCTTAAATAAGCCAGGCAGACTATTAGGTTTTTGTTCGGGTTTCTCCGGCTTGGAAGAGGAGGCGGCAAGAGAATTCCTGATACTGATAGACAGTCCGCCGGCGGCCTATCGGAATTGAGAAAGTGCAAGGCCCGCCGGCGCGATCGCCCTGGTTGGGCCGCACGGCGCTGCTTTGATTGACTTTCCCTCCCAATTTCCGGAACTTTGTAATGCATTGACCACAGTCCACCATACGTCGGCAAAAATCAATAGGATAGGATTTGGATAAGTTCGTCATCAGAGGGGGAAAGAAGCTTCACGGAACGATCACGATCGACGGCGCCAAGAACGCCTCGCTCGCTCTCATGCCTGCGGCCCTCCTGGCCAGTGGCACGTTCCAGCTGAGAAATACCCCCAACCTCCGCGATGTCTCCACCATGTCGGCCCTGCTCAGGACCATGGGCATGGTCGTGGACCTGGAAGGGCATGTTCTCACCTTGGACACAACGGGTGTCCGGAAGCATGAGGCGCCCTACGAGCATGTCAAGAAAATGCGCGCGTCGATCTATGTGCTTGGGCCGTTGCTTGCCCGCTATGGCCAGGCAAAAGTCTCGCTCCCCGGTGGCTGCGCGTGGGGCCCGAGGCCGGTCGACCTGCACATTGAAGGAATCAAGAAACTCGGTGCCGAGGTTGAGCTTCGCGAAGGATACATCTTCGCGAAGGCTTCCCGTCTTACCGGCGCCCGAATTCAATTTGATATCTCCAGCGTCGGCGCGACAGGGAACATCCTGATGGCTGCTGTCCTGGCAAAGGGAACAACAGTCATCGAGAACGCGGCCATCGAGCCGGAGATCACCGCCCTGGCGCATTTCCTGGTGTGCATGGGCGCAAAGATCGACGGCGTCGGGACGAATCGCCTCGAGATCCAGGGCGTTGACGAGCTTCATGCCACGGACATCGAGACGATTCCGGACAGGATCGAAACCGGCACCTTCCTCGTCGCCGTCGCGATGACTGGGGGAAGCGTGACGCTCAGGCATGTCGAGCCGGAGCATTTCCGCGCCCTCTCCGCGAAGCTTGAGGATGTGGGCTGCCGCCTGGAATTCAATAATTCCTGCGTGACGATCACCGCGCCGGAGTCGATCCGTGCCGCCGACGCGACCGCCACGATCTTCCCGGGCTTTCCCACCGACATGCAGGCACAATGGACGGCGCTCATGTCCATCGCCCAGGGTACCGCAGTGGTCACCGACACGATCTACTTCGACCGCTTCAAGCACGTGCCCGAGCTGATCCGCCTTGGCGCCAATATCGAGGTCAAAGAGAATGCGGCCGTTGTTCGCGGCGTGAAACGCCTGACGGGTGCCAAGGTGATGTCGACCGACCTCCGCGCCTCGGCGTCGCTGATCCTTGCCGGTCTCGTGGCGGAGGGTACCACCGAGGTGCTGCGCGTCTATCATATCGATCGAGGATACGAAGCCATCGAGAGAAAGCTGCAGGCGCTGGGAGCCGACATCGAGCGAGTTGCAGGCGAGGAATTCTAAGAGCAGAAGATCAGCGGCCAGAGGTCAGAGGCCAGAAATACACGAAACCATCACTCTCTTCTCATCTGTGTTGATCCGCTTCCTACCATCTGTGTTCATCTGGGGCAAAGATCTCCGGATCGCCGCGTCGATCATGCTGGTCGTCTCCCTCGTCTGTACCCAGGTGCCGTTGCTGAATTATCTGGGTTACGAAGCGTCGTTCATGTTTGCCATCCTGATCTCGATCCTCTCGGGAATCCTCGCCATTCGCCGGGTGCGGGAAGCGTACTACGCAACGTCGGCAGATCATGCTGCGAACGTCCAGGCCACGAAGCGGGCTTTCTGGGGTTCCTTGCAAAGGGCACTGGCCCTCCTGCTGATCCCTCTTCTGGTCCTGGTGGCAAATGCGTTGTTTGTCAAGAACTGCTCGTTCATGGAAGGGCTGGCCTTTTTTCTCCTCCTTCCTGCCGTCAGCACCTGCTTTGCTTCTGCCTTCGCGTTCTTCTGCGCGGTTCACTACCCGAAGGCCAAGACCATATACTTTTTGTTCTTTGCCGGAACGTTGGCGTACAGCATGGCGCTCGGGTACTTCACACCGGCAATTTTCTCCTACAATTTCTTCTACGGTTATTTTCCCGGTCTGACGTATGACGAGGCGCTTGCGCCCACCTGGACGCTTCTGCTCTTCCGCGGCGTGACGCTTGGACTGGCTGCGCTTTTCGTGTGGCTGGGCTATCTGTTGGTCACGCGCGGCACCCCGTCCTCCACCACAACCGCCAAAGGGGTACTCCTCCTGCGCTCGCTCTGGAGCCCGGGCCGGAGGCTTCCGGCCGTTCTCATTGCGCTTGCCCTCCTATTGCTCTATGGTTTTCGGTTTCACCTCGGCTTCGAGTCGTCGGGCGGGTATGTCCGGGACAAGCTTGGCGCGCAATTCCATACCGAGCATTTTGTCATTG
>JAGDMJ010000535.1 GCA_017860555.1 Bacteroidota bacterium | reverse complement strand
CCGGCGCCGCCCCATGTCGTTCCTGAAAGAACTGAATCCCGTGCAGCGTAAGGCTGTCGAAGCTGTCAACGGCCCTGTCATGATCATTGCCGGTGCCGGGAGCGGCAAGACCCGTGTGCTGACCTATCGTGTTGCTCACCTGGTGGCGCTTGGCGTGCGTCCGGAATCCGTCCTCGCGCTCACCTTCACCAACAAGGCGGCAAACGAGATGAAGGCACGCATCACCTCGCTGGTGGGGGAACATGCGCAGCGTGTCTGGATGGGGACATTCCATTCGCTCTTCGCCCGGATCCTCCGCATGGAAGCGCAAACGCTGGGCTATCAACGCAATTTTACGATCTACGATGCCGATGATTCGCTCTCTCAGATCAAATCGGTGATGAACGCCCTGGGCATCCCGCAGCAACAGTTCAGCCCTCAGGGAATCCGCTCTCGGATCAGCAGGGCCAAGAACCAGTTGGTTTCCCCACAGCTCTTCCGGGAGAGCGGCCAGGATCCTATGACCGAAAAGACCGCGCAGGTCTATGAGGAATATCAAAAGGCACTGCTGCGGTCGAACGCCATGGACTTCGACGACCTTCTTCTGAAGCCGCTGGAGCTCTTTCTTCATCATCCGGAAGCCCTTAAACGTTACCAGGAGCGGTTCAAGTACATTCTCGTGGACGAATACCAGGATACGAACAGGGTACAATACCGCCTCCTCCAGGAGCTGGCAAGGGCATACAGGAACATCTGTGTCGTCGGAGACGATGCGCAGAGCATCTACGCGTTTCGCGGAGCTGATATCCGGAACATCCTGGACTTTGGAACAGACTATCCGGATTGCCAGACCTTTCGTCTCGAGCAGAACTACCGGTCCACCAAGACCATTCTCGGACTCGCGGATTCCCTGATTCGCCAGAACCGGGATCAGATCGCCAAGACGCTTTGGACCAGCAACACTGACGGCGAGCCCGTCGTGGTAAATGTGTGTGATGACGATCGGGATGAAGGGCGGCGGATCGTGTCGCGCATCGAGGAGGAGTCGGTGCGCAAGAAGCTGGACCTGAAGGATTTCGCGGTGCTCTACCGGACCAACGCGCAATCACGTTCGATCGAGGACGCCCTGCGGCGAAATGGCATCCCCTATACGATCGTCGGCGGTGTGGCTTTCTACAAACGGAAAGAGATCAAGGATATTCTTGCCTACCTTCGCGTCGTGGCGAATCCGAAGGACACCGAGAGTTTGCTGCGCATCATCAATGTCCCCGCCCGGTCGATCGGGCCCACGACGATCGAGAAGCTCCGGTCGTTTGCCGCGCGTGAGAAGCTCCCGTTGTTAGACGCGCTGGGGGCACCCGGACTGGAGAAAGTCCTGTCGGACAGGACGAGGAAAGCCGTGCGCCAATTCCACGGACTCATGAGAAAATACCTGGGGTTGAAGTCGGAGATGTCGGTGAGCGAGCTGGCACACGCTCTGGTGGATGAGATCGGCATCCTGCCGGCTCTGAAGGAGGAGAACACTGCGGACGCGCTCGCGCGGCGGGACAACATTCAGGAGCTGGTCTCCGCCCTGACGGAGTTCAATGATCAGCATCCCGGCGCGGGACTCGAGGACTTCCTCGAGGAAGTGTCGCTGGTTTCGGATGTGGACACGGCGGACTTCGGCCGCAATGCTGTCACGCTGATGACACTGCATGCCGCAAAAGGGCTGGAGTTTCCCGTGGTCTTTGTCACGGGATTGGAAGAGGGGCTTTTCCCCCTCGCAGCGTCTCTGGAAGACCGGCGAGAGCTGGAAGAAGAGCGACGGCTCATGTACGTCGGTATCACCCGTGCAAAGCTCAAACTCTATCTCTCCTACGCTCTTGTGCGTTACCGGTTTGGTGAAATGACCTATTCCATGAAGTCGCGCTTCCTGGACGAAGTGGACGAAGGGCTCCTGCATTTCGAGGGGGCAAGCGGCCAGCCGAGAGCATACAGGCGCCCGGGTTCACCTTCCACCGAGTTCACGAATACCGGAGTTGCCACGGCCGTCAAGCGGCCCGCCCGGACGTTCGATGAGCACGCATCCGATCCGATGCCGGATTACGAGAACGAATCCCAGGAGCCGTTTCCCGGGCGGGTGGGGTCACGCGTGATGCATGCGTCATTCGGACGTGGACGTATCGTCGCGATGGATGGCCGGGGGGAAAACGCACGAGCGATTGTGGACTTCGAATCGGTAGGAAGAAAACAGCTTTTACTCAAATTCGCGAACCTCAAAACCGTATGATGGACCTTGTCCAGCGACTGATCCGGAGTGCGGTGAAAGCACTCAAAATCCTCTGGGCGTATATCACGTCGATTGCACAGAAGGTGGGAGACCTCGATATTCTCTTCCTTGCTTCGGGGGTCGCCTTCAACGGAGTCCTGACCCTTATTCCGCTGATGCTCCTGCTTGCTTCCGCGCTCGGCATTTTCCTGAACTCGTCGGAAATGGGGGTCCAGCAGCTCCATACCATCCTCAACACCATCTTTCCTCCGCAGCCGTTCGCGACCAGCATCAAGACCTCCATCCTGGAGGTGCTCTCGAGCATCGTGGAGCACAGGAATTCGCTGGGGCTGTTCGGGTTTCTGGTTCTGATCTGGACCGGACTGGCCCTCTTTGACTCGGTCCGGAGCGTGCTGCACAGGGTGTATTACCTCAAGAGGACGAAAAGCC
>JAGDMJ010000534.1 GCA_017860555.1 Bacteroidota bacterium | reverse complement strand
GTTGCCATCGCGAGCGCAAACGGCCTGGTGGCGGTCGCGAAAGCCATCGAGGTGATACGAGCCGGTGCCGACGCCCTTGACGGCGTCATTGCCGGCGTCAACATCGTTGAAGACGATCCCAACGATACGAGCGTGGGCTACGGTGGACTTCCGAACGAGGAAGGTGTGGTAGAACTTGATGCGGCGGTCATGCACGGTCCCACACACCTGGCCGGCGCGGTGGCGTCGCTCCGAAACATCAAGAATCCCTCAAAGGTTGCCCGGATCGTGATGGAGCGGACAGATCACGTGCTTCTCGTGGGAGAAGGGGCGCTCCGCTTTGCCAGAGCGCACGGGTTCAAGGAAGAAGCGTTGCTGACCGACCGGGCCCGGGAGGAGTGGCTCCGCTGGAAGGAAACGCTCTCGAAAACCGACGATTGGCTCCCGTCTCATGGTCCGGAGGACAAAGAGATCGGCGGGCTCTTTGAGCCATTCTTCCGCCATACAGGGACGATCCACTGCAGCGCCATCGATACGCGGGGGAATATTTCCTGCGTGACTACGACCAGCGGGCTGGCATTCAAAATCCCCGGGCGTGTCGGTGATTCGCCGATCATCGGAGCGGGATTGTATGTTGACAACCGGGTTGGAGCGGCGGGATCGACAGGCCGCGGTGAAGCGAACCTCATCAACTGCAGCAGCGTCATGATCGTGGAACACATGCGCCAGGGAAGATCACCTGAGGAAGCCTGCCTGCAGGCGTGCAAGGCGATTGCCGACCATAACAGGGTCGCTCGCTTGAAAGATGCTTCGGGAAGGCCCGGCTTCAACGTGAAGTTTTACGCCCTCAACACGAAAGGGGAATATGGAAGCGCCGCGATCTTTTCGCCGGGCGACATGGCGGTCTGCGACGGCGGAGCAGCGCGCCTCGTCCCGTCGGCATACCTCTATAAGAAGTAGCGGGTCCCCGGTACGAGATACAAACGGCCCGAATACCGGGCCGTTTGTATTCTGTAGGTCAGACATCAGAGATCTGATCAACAACAGAAGAAGGCTATCGCTCTTGGGGCAGAGCGCACGAGGACACGATCATCGCGTGGTGTGTAGAATCTTTCCGTCCTTTCGATTGTTAGTGGTGTGTACGGGGGCAACGACCAATTCCAGGGATGTTCACCATGAAACGACAGGCATGTAACTCCGTTCTCCTTGCTTTTCTCTTGTTTTCCACTGCGGCCGCGCAAAATGTTGTCCTGACGAACGCCTTTCCCAATCTCACATTTCGCCGTCCGATCCTCCTGACGCATGGTGGAGATCAAACCGATCGGGTCTTCGTCGTGCGGCAGGATGGCTTCGTCCATGTTCTTCCGAACGATTCATCGGTGACCTCGGCACCGGTCTTCCTTGACATCTCGAGAAGACTGAGCAGCGGTGGCGGCGAGGAAGGACTCCTTGGACTTGCATTCCCGCCGGATTTCGGCAGCAGCCAGACCTTTTACGTAAATTATACAGCCACTTCGCCGCATCAGACCAACGGGATAAAAACGGTGGTCGCACGGTATAAGGTGTCCGCTGCTGATCCAAACATGGCGGACACTTCGAGCGAGGAAAAGCTGCTGGAGGTTGAACAGCCATTTCGAAATCACAACGGCGGGATGCTTGCCTTCGGGCCGGACAGCAACCTGTATATTGCCCTCGGGGACGGCGGAAGCGGAAACGACCCGAACAACAACGGGCAGAGCCTCACGACGCTGCTTGGCAAGATCCTGCGTATCGACGTGCGCACCACTTCTGGATATAGCATTCCCTCCGACAATCCGTTCGTCGGCGCGTCCGGGGGAAGAGGAGAGATCTGGGCGTACGGGCTACGCAATCCCTGGAGATTCAGTTTCGATCCGGAGACCGGTCAACTCTGGGCGGCGGACGTCGGACAGGGAGCACGAGAGGAGGTGGACATCATCATCCGCGGAGGGAACTACGGCTGGAAGATCATGGAAGGGAGCATCTGCCGTCCGGGAGGAGGACTCTGCGATCCGACGGGCTTGATCTTGCCGGTGAAGGATTATGCAAGAGGTCTCGGCTCCTCGATCACGGGCGGATACGTCTATCGCGGCTCGCGCGTGCAGGAGCTCCAGGGTGCGTATGTCTATGGCGACTTTGGCTCAGGGAATATTTTCCTGCTCCGATATGAGGGAGGGAATGTCACGGCTGATTCGGTGCTTCTGCCCGGATCGTTTGCCATCTCATCGTTCGGTGTCGATGAGCAGAGCGAGCTGTATGTGGTTGAATACGGCGAGGGCGGAAGGATCATGAAAATTGTCCGGAACCCGGGGTCGACATCCGTGGCGGCGCCGGATGCTCCGCTCCGGTTTGCGCTCGAGCAGAATTATCCGAACCCGTTCAATCCGAAAACAGGAATCAGGTATTCCGTCCCGACGCAGTCGGGACGAGACGGGCAGGTGCCAGGGGGCAGTAATGTGAAGCTCACCGTGTATGATCAGCTCGGGCGGGAGGTTGCAGTGCTGGTCAATGAAAAGAAGCTCCCAGGAAGCTACCAGGTGGACTTCGATGGAAGTGGTCTGGCAAGTGGGATGTACATCTACCGCTTGAGCGCGGGGGCACGTGTTGAGTCACGTACGATGCTCTTGCTCAGATGACCGGAGTCGATTGCGAACCCCCGCTTGGGCAAGGGTTCGCAATGACAGCGGAGGGCCC
>JAGDMJ010000533.1 GCA_017860555.1 Bacteroidota bacterium | reverse complement strand
GAAAGGTCTCATGGACGCATTCCTTGTTGCGGTGTGTAATTCCTTCCACCCTCCCGGATCGAAATTGGGCCAGTTCATGAAGGCGAAATCCCGATCCCGGCCCGGAGGAATCTTTCTGGCCAATAGCCCGGCTTCAATAGGGATGGTGCCTGAGCCGCAGAAAGGGTCCAGAAGAGGAGACGCGGTGTCCCAGCCGGAAGCCAGCAGCATTCCGGCGGCGACGGTCTCCCGCAGGGGGGCCTTGGCCGTGGCAAGGCGGTATCCGCGGCGATGAAGAAGGGAGCCGGACGAGTCCGCGCTGATGGTGCATTGATCGTCCTTCAGCCGCACGAGAATCAATTGTGCAGGATCCCCGTCCACATTTTCGTTTTCACTCCATTTGCGTACCGGCGGAGATTGGCCTAATCGGTCGGCGATCGCTTCAGCGATGCGCTGAGCGACCGCACCCTGGTGATAGAGGCGCGATCTGTGACAGGTAACCCGTAACGCCACGGGCTGCCCGGGCGCAAGGATCTCCTCCCATGACAGGCGGCTTGCCTTTCTCCTGAGTTCAGGAAAGGCGGCTGCGTGAAAGGCTCCGAGCCTGACCAACACCCGGCTCGCGGTGCGCAGGTGGAGATTGGCACGATAGAGGTCGTGCAGCGAACCCGTGTATTCCACTCCGCCTGTCAGATCTTCGTTGTTGGTAGAATCGCCGGTTGAAAAAAAGGAAGGGCGAGCGGTCATGCCCAGCTGATCCAGTTCTCGTGCGGTGACGCTCTCAAGCCCGGGTGCGCAAACGGCAAAGAGATTGTACATGCAGCGGGGACGGCCCACGCGAGATCCTGTCATGACGCCTCCTCAAAGGATTATAGTCCGCTTACAAACAAAAACACAACCTGTTTGACTTTCACACGCAGATCATTTACGTCCTATTCATTGACCGTCTTCTTCGCAGACCGCTTCGAAAACATCCGAAAAAAGTCGTTTCAATGAACCAGAGACACGCTGCCAGGACTGTCGAATTGCCCGATGCGAAACAGCACGCCATTGCCGTCCTTTCCGACACGCATGGAAGACCTCACCCGGCCCTCTTCCCGATCCTCAGGAAACATCGCCCCCAACTCATTCTCCACGCCGGGGATGTGGGCGGGACAGAGCTGATTGAGGAGCTGGAGAAAATAACCACCACGATCTACATACGGGGAAATACGGACCCGACAGGCCCGCTTTGGCCGGACACACATTCTCTTCGCATCAGGTTCGGATCAGGGAAGCAAATCGATCTGCTGCTCATCCACTTTGCCGTGGCCCAGGTAAGGCTCACCCGAGAGGCATTGCATCTCCTCCACCGGCACCCCGCTCAGGTCCTCGTTTTCGGCCACTCCCACCTGCCTTTTCTCGGAACGGAGGGAAAGGTCTGTCTCTTCAATCCGGGTTCAGCCGGTCCGCCCAGATGGGGATTGCCGACAACCCTAGGATTCATTCAGTACACGGCTGATCAATTGACCTTCAAGCATCTCGATCTTCGCACGGGTGAAGAGTGGCGTCCGGATCAAGAACATCAGGGGGATGCCCGGTAGCATTGTGCGGGAGAGCGTATCATTCTTGCTTGACACGGTAAACAGGGATATTTTACGCTTTTTCCAGAAGCACACACACCGTCAGAACCGTGTTCTGGTTCATTCTGTATGGCAGGCTTTCCGAAGAGAACGAGGCCAGGAAGAACAAAGGTCAAGGATTCCCCAGGAGGATCGCATGAGCAACATTTTCGCTGACAATTCTTTATCGATCGGAAACACCCCTCTGGTTAAGATCAATCGGATGGCCAAGGGCCTCAAGGCCACTGTCGTCGCCAAGATAGAAGGCCGCAACCCGGCGTATTCGGTGAAATGTCGTATAGGCGCCAACATGATCTGGGTAGCGGAACGAGAAGGTCGCCTCCGACCCGGCATGGAAATCATTGAGCCGACGAGTGGAAATACAGGAATTGCATTGGCCTACGTGGCCGCGGCGCGAGGATATAAGCTCAGTGTGACCATGCCGGAGACCATGTCGATCGAACGCAGAAAGGTCCTTGCCATTCTCGGCGCGAACCTCATTTTGACCCCGGGGGCCAAGGGAATGAAAGGCGCCATTGAAGAGGCCGAGCGTCTGGCCGCATCCAACCCCAACTACTTTATGCCCCAGCAGTTCAAGAATCCCGCGAATCCGGAGATCCACTTCAAAACAACCGGTCCCGAGATTTGGGAACAGACAGGCGGCGGGATCGACGTCCTGGTTTCCGGTGTGGGCACGGGAGGAACGATTTCGGGGATATCGCGATACATCAAGGGGGAGCGGAAGAAAAAGATTCTGAGCGTGGCGGTTGAACCTGCAGAGAGTCCTGTGATCACGCAACATCGTGAGGGAAAAGAACTCAAGCCCGCGCCTCACAAGATTCAGGGGATCGGCGCCGGGTTCATCCCGGATACGCTGGATCTGTCCCTGGTCGATCGGGTGGAGCTGGTCACAAGTGAAGAGGCGATCGAGCACGCAAGACGGCTTCCCCGCGAGGAGGGGATCCTTGCGGGCATCAGTTGCGGAGCAGCCATGGCAGCGGCGTTGAGGCTTGCAAGGAACGGCGAGTTCGAGGGCAAGACCATCGTCGTCATTCTCCCTGATTCCGGGGAGAGATACCTGAGCGGACCGCTGTTTGAAGGCCTGTATGATGAAACAGGTCTTCCGAGAATTTAACCTCT
>JAGDMJ010000026.1 GCA_017860555.1 Bacteroidota bacterium | reverse complement strand
GGAAAGGGCGAATTCGCCGAAGTGATCCTGCCGCTGCACAAGCTGGCCCAGACGCTCCTGAAGCGCCGGCGGAAGAACGGCAGCATCGATTTCGACACCGGCGAAGCGAAGTTCCGGTTTGACGCATCCGGGCTCCCTTCCCAGATCATCAAGAAGACCCGGCTTGATTCGCATCGGTTGATCGAAGAGTGCATGCTTCTGGCAAACAAGACCGTTGCCAAGCACATTGCGGCGGCCAGGTCGGAAGCGGGAACCCGGCCGTTCATTTACCGCGTGCACGACCTGCCGGATCCTTCGCGATTGACGGATCTGGCGAATTTTGTGAAGCAGTTCGGCTACTCGCTGAATGTAAAGAACGGCGTTTCCTCCAGAGACCTTCAGAAACTCCTGGATAAGGTGGAAGGGACGGAGGTGGAGAACGTCATCAACGAGGTTGCGCTGCGGTCCATGATGAAGGCCGTCTATTCGGAGAAGAACATCGGCCATTTTGGCCTGGCCTTCAAGTATTATACGCATTTTACATCACCAATCCGGCGTTATCCTGACCTCGTGGTTCATCGCCTCCTGCATGCGTACGGAAAGGGGGAGAATGGAGACTACGCCGAAAGAATGCGGAAATCCCTGCCCCACATTGCCGAGCAGTCATCGGAGCGCGAGCGCGTGGCGATGGAAGCGGAACGGATGTCCGTCAAGGTGATGCAGGTGGAATATATGAAGCGTCACGTCGGGGATGAATTTGAGGGCGTTATTGCGGGGGTAACGAAGTTCGGGCTCTTTGTCGAGATCAACGATCTCCTGGTGGAAGGTCTGGTCCGGATTGCGGATCTTGCCGACGATTATTACCTTTTCGACGAGAAGCGCTATTCGCTCCGGGGGCGTTCTCGGGGCAAAACGTACCGGCTCGGTGATCCGGTGCGCGTGCGGGTGGTGGCGGTCAAACCGGAAGAGCGCGGAATCGACTTTTCCATCGTGGAATGACCATGGAACCGCTCAATGGTGCCAATCGTTTTATTCATATGCAAACGTTCCATTCCTTTTTTGAGGGATTTATGGGTGTGAGGGCGTCTCTCCTGCGGCGAATTGGTTTTCTGGGATTTGTGGTGCTGGGGTGCTTGTCATCGCCAGCCTCCGCACAAGACGACATATTCGGGCAGAACAAAGTTCAGTACATGAAGTTCACCTGGTATTTCTTGCAGTCGGACCATTTCGACGTCTACTTTGCGGACGAGGGAAAGCCGCTTGCGGAGTTTACCGCAGCCGCGGCCGAGTCGGCCTATGCCTCGATCAACAAGTCGTTCCGCTACCAGATCGTGAACAGGATCCCGATCATCGTGTACAATTCTCACAATGCATTCCAGCAGACCAACGTGGTGAGCGAGTACCTCGAGGAGGGAATCGGCGGGGTTACGGAGCTGTTCAAGAACCGCGTCGTGCTTCCGTTCGAGGGGGACTACAAGAAATTCCGGCACGTGATCCACCATGAGCTTGTCCACGCGGTTTTGAACGACATGTTCTATGGCGGGTCGATCCAGTCGATCATCTCCAACAACATCAGCCTGCAGTTGCCGCTCTGGTTCAACGAGGGACTGGCCGAGTACGAGGCGCTGAAGTGGGACACCGATTCGGATATGTTTCTGCGCGATGCGACCTGCCATGAATATCTTCCCGCGATCAACCGCCTCTACGGGTATTTTGCCTACCGCGGAGGGCAATCCGTCTGGAATTATATCGCCAGGAAGTACGGGGATCAGAAGATCGGGGAAATCCTGAACCGGATCAAGAGCACGCGGAGTGTTGAGGCGGGCTTCAAGGGTTCGCTCGGGCTGGGCGTGGAGGAACTGTCCGAGCGCTGGCAGAAGGAACAGAAGGTGTTGTACTGGCCTGATATCGCCAAGCGTGAGGAGCCGGCGGATTACGCGCGCCGGCTGACCGATCACCGCAAAGACGGGGGCTTCTATAATACCAGCCCGGTGATCTCTCCGCAAGGAGACAGGGTCGCGTTCATCTCCAACAGGAACGACTATTTCGACGTCTTCATGATGAGTGCTACGGACGGGGCCATCCTGGACAAGCTGGCGGGCGGGAACACGACCAATAATTTCGAGGAGCTGCACCTTCTTACCCCGGGCATGAGCTGGTCTCCCGACGGGAAGAAGCTTGCGTTGGCCACCAAGGCCGGCGAATCGGACGCGATCCAGATCATCGATGTGAACGGCGGCGACAATGACAAGCTGACCTTCGCGGTCGACGGAATCGCCTCCGTGGAGTGGTCGCCGAAAGGAGACGTGCTCGCCTTCGTGGGGTACAAGGCGCAGCAGTCCGACATCTATCTCTACGATTTCACTACCAAGGCGCTCACGAACCTTACCGCCGATATTTTCAGCGATTCCTATCCGGCCTGGTCACCGGACGGCCGTACCGTGTATTTCTCGTCGGACCGCGGGAGCGCGGTTGGCGGCGGGGCCGTGATGCGCGGGAACTCGTATGAGCAGCTCGATGCCTTTTCCATCAATATCGACACCCGGCAGCTGACGCGCATCACCGAATGGCCGAACAGCGACGAAACCTCCAAGGTGATCTCTCCCGACGGCAAGCGGATGCTCGTCGTGTCCGACCGGAACGGTATCAACAATGTCTATAGCGTCACCCTCGAGGATCGGCAGTTCAAGCCGATCACCAACTCGCTCAGCGGCGTGTATCAGCTGTCGCTTTCCAGAGACGGTTCCAAGATGGCGTTCTCATCCTTGAACAACGCGGGTTTTGACATCTTCCTGATGCGCAATCCGTTCGAACGGGACCTGAAAGTGGCGGACCTGGAATCGACCGAATTCTTCAAGACGAAGTTCGTTCCGGTGGTGGCGAAGGAACCGCAGCCAGAGGTTGCCGAGGAGCAGCCTGCGCCGGCCCAGGCCGACACCACGCAGCGCTACGGCAACAATATTCAGATCGATTTCAGTAACTACGTGTTCAGCGACTCGCTTGACGAATCGGTGCCGCACGATTCGACGATCGCGCGCCTGCCGCAGATCGCCGATAACGTGGATCCGGACGGGACGTTGAAGGTGAACAAGTACAAGCTGAACTTCACGCCGGATATCATTTACGGCAATGCCGGCTATGACACGTTCTACGGCGTCACCGGATCCACCGTGATGGCGTTCAGCGATCTGCTCGGGGATCATCAGATCATTTTCGTCACGAACCTGCTGCTTGACCTGAAGAACAGCGACTACGGCTTGCAGTACTATTATATGCCGAACCGGGTCGACTTCGGCATCGGCGGGTTCCACAGCGCGCGCTTCGTCATCATCAATGATATGTTCGGCGGCAGCCTCTACCGCTTCCGGACCTATGGCGGGGCCATCTCGGCTTCCTATCCGTTCGACCGGTTCAACCGGATGAACTTCGGCCTGAACCTGTACAGCGTGAGCAAAGAGAACATGGACTACCAGGGGGTGCCGATCGAGAAGCGGATGGTGTTGGTGCCGCAGGTGAGCTACACGCACGACAATTCGCTCTGGGGCTTCACGGCACCGGTGAATGGGTCCCGCTTCCGCTTCAATGTCTTCGGGACGCCGAAGCTTGGGGCCACGGGATTGAGTTTCGTGAACGTGGACGGCGATTATCGGACCTACCTGCGACTCGGCAAGAACTACAACATTGCGGTGCGCATGGCGGGCGGCGGGAGCTTCGGGAAGAATCCGCAGAAGTACATGATCGGCGGTGTTGAGAGCTGGATCAACCCGACCTTTGAGGGAGGCTATGTGCCGCTGGAGAACGCGGAGGATTATCTCTTCCTGCAAACCGGACTTCCGCTTCGTGGCTACAACTATAACGCTGCGATCGGGTCAAAGTACGCGTTGTTCAACTTCGAATTCCGCTACCCGTTCTTTGCCCTCTTGCAGGCGGGCCCCCTGCCGATCGGGCTGCAGAGCATCGGCGGCGCGATGTTCTTTGATGCCGGTTCCGCCTGGAACAACGAGAAAGAGTTCGTCGCGTTTACGAAGGATTCGCGAGGAAATACCGTCACGAAGGATCTCTTGATGGGTATGGGTACCGGCGCCCGCATCTTCTTTCTAGCTTTCCTGGTGCGGCTTGATGTTGCGTGGGCCTGGAATTACAACGGGTTCTCGGAGCCGAAGTATTACTTCTCGCTGGGGGCAGACTTTTGAGAGGGTAGAGGGTAGAGTGAAGAGGGAAGAGGGAAGAGATTCGAGGGAGGAGGGTAGAAGGAAGAGGGAATTCACTCTTCCTTCTGCCCTCTTCAGTTTAAGGGGAGCGTCACGGTAAACGTGGAGCCCTTGTTCACTTCGCTGGCCACGCTGATCGTCCCGCGGTGGAGTTCCGCAATCCATTTCGCGATCGAAAGTCCCAATCCCGTGCCCCCTTGCTCGCGTGAGCGGGCTTTGTCCACCCTGTAAAAGCGGTCGAAGATCTTATCGATCTCTCCCGGCGGAATCCCGATGCCGGTGTCCTGCACCTCGAGGAGGGCAGAGCCGTTCTGGCGGCGCACGGCCAGTGTCACGGTTCCTCCCTCCGGCGTATACTTGATCGCGTTATCCACAAGGTTCAGGAGAAGCTGCCGCAGCCTGCCCCGGTCGCCCACAATCGTGATCGGCGCTTTCTCCCTGAGACGGACGGAGATGTTCTTCTGTTCGGCCAACACTTCACTGTCTTCATAAAGCTCGTCAAGAAGGTTCTCGAGGTCCACTTCGGAAAGGTGCACGTCGACCGTTCCCTGCTCCGCCTTTGCGAGCAGGAGCAAGTTGTCGGTGATCGAGGTCATGCGGACGATCTCTTCCAGCGAGCTCTCCAGCACGGTGCGGTATTCTCCCGGTGTCTGGGGACTGTGGAGGGCGAGTTCGATCTCGCCCCGCATCACGGTCAACGGTGTCCGCAATTCATGCGACGCGTCGGCGGAGAACTGCCGCACCTGGGCGAAGGAGTCATGAAGGCGCTGGATCATGTCATTGATCGTCGCGGTGAGGCGGCCGATCTCATCGTTGACATTGCGGACGGTGAGCTTCTGGTCCAGGTTCTCCGCCGTGATTTTCCTGGCGCGCGTCGTGATCTCGTCGACGGGCTGCAGGGATTTATGTGCCAGCGCGAGCCCTCCAAAGACGGACACTCCCAGGGCGATAGGGACAAGAAGAAGGAAAATGAAGTAGAGATTTTCCAGCAAGTCCCTGAGTTCGGCCAGCGGGTACCCCACCAGATAGGAGAAATTCCGGTCCCGCAGGGCCGCAACCCGTATCGGCTCGCCATTGAGATACCCGGTTGTTACCAGGATGGAATTCGCGCTGACGGTGTCGATGATCATCAGCGAATCGGACGCGAGATTGTAGGAACGATAGAGAATGGTACCACGGGCGTCGGCGAACTGGATGTAGGTCTTCTTGGGGCTATGCAGCGTGTGGCGGAATATCTGGTTCCAGATCTCATCCGCCTCTTCTATGGTGGAGTCGACATCGGCCATGCGCAATGCGGCGAGGGGTTCCTGGACCCGCTTGACCACCAGATTGTCGATGGACCGTTTGCTCGGCTTCACCTTGCTTGCCTGGGGGGCGATGAAGTCGCGCACCCAGCGCACCTCGTTCTTCAAGGAGATGTCCAGGTTCTCGGAAAGCGTTTTGCTGGTGAAATAATACGAGAGAACGCCGAAGAGCGTCAGCGTTGAGAGCACAAGCAAGGTGTAGGAAAAGGTCAGACGCACCCTGATGGACTTCGCCCAGAAGGCCATAGCTCACTCCTCTTTCATGACGTAGCCGACGCCGCGCACCGTATGAATGAGCGTCCTGGTGAAGCGGGAGTCGACCTTGTTCCGCAGGTGGTTGACGTAGACATCGATCAGATTCGTACCGGTATCGAAACTGTTGCCCCAGATGTGTTCCGAAATGATGGTCCGGCTCAGCACGCGCTCCTTGTTGCGCAGAAAGAATTCCAGCAAGGCGTATTCCTTGATCGTCAGGTCGATTACCTTGCCTGCCCGTTTTGCTTTATGCGTGACCGTGTCCAGTTCGAGGTCGGCGATCTTCAGCACGGCCGACTTTTCCTGCGCCCCGCGGCGGAGGAGGGACCGAACGCGGGCGAGCAACTCGGCGAAGGCGAACGGCTTGGTCAGGTAATCATCTGCGCCGCTGTCCAGCCCCGCTACTTTGTCCTCGGTCGTTGTCTTGGCGGTGAGCATCAGGATAGGCGTGGACTTCCTTTGCTGGCGCAGCGTCCTTGTCAGATCAAGGCCGTTCTTTTTCGGAAGCATGACGTCGAGGATGAGCAGGTCGTAGTTCTGCCCGAGAGCCAGCATCTCGCCTCGTTCGCCGTCGTTGGCAACGTCGACAGTGTAGTGCTCTTCCTCGAGTCCCCGCTGGATGAAGCGGGCGACCTTCTTTTCGTCTTCAACGACGAGAATGCGCATGGGTCCGGTAGTCTGGAGACAGTGAAAAGTACGGGATTTTCGAAACAGTTGCAAAAGCCAGAAAAACAGACATCGGCCACAAAAGGCACAAAAAGCAGAAGAGTACCTTGTCGTCCCGAAAATCTCATATTCGGGACCTGTCCGTAGCCGATTGTGGCTCCTGAGTAAGAGCATCTCAGGACGACAGATGTTCTTTTTGTGCATCGTGTGGCCATATCCGTGTATTTCCTTTGTTCTTTATTTTCACTATATTTCCCGTCATGAAATACGTCGGTTTCTTCAGTCTCATACTCCTCTTTCTCTTCTCCGGATGCGTCCAGACCATCGCCGTGAACGCGGTTGGCGGGATGGCAGATGATGGATTTTCGGCATTTACGGAGGAAGAGGACCTTGATTTTGCCGAGATAGCCCTTCCAGGAAACCTCAAGCTGATCGAAGTCATGTTGAAGAACAGCCCCGACAATACGAGGCTGCTGCGGTTGCTCAGTCAGGGGTACAGTAGCTACGCGTTGGGATTCCTGGAAGACAAGGATCCGGACCGGGCACGGGCGTTTTACATGCGCGGCAGGGACTACGGCCTGCGCATCCTGCGCCAGAATTCGGACCTCGCGACGGCGCTCCAAGGGACCCCCGATAACCTCAAAGCCGCGCTGGCTCAACTGAGCCCGGACGAGGTTCCGGCGGTCTTCTGGACGGCATTCGGCTGGGGGAGCTACATCTATCTTTCCCTGGACAATACTGACGCCATCGGTGACCTTCCCCGCGCGGAAACGCTGATGAATTTCGTTACCGCCAAAGATTCCGCGTTCTACTACGGCGGTGCCCATGTTTTTCTGGGTACGTTCTATGGCAGCCGCCCGCGGCTTCTCGGAGGTGATCCTGTGGTTGCCCGGAACCATTTCGAAACTGCCCTCCGGATCAACGGCGGTCGTTTTCTCATGACCTATGTCTACTACGCGCGCTCCTACGCCGTGCAGACGCAGAACGAAGCCCTCTTCGAAGAGCTGCTCACCAAGGTGAAAAACACACCGCTGGACATCCTTCCCGAGTTCCGGTTGGCCAATGCCATAGCCAAGAAAAAGGCAGAGCTCCTCCTTGCCCGTAAGGCCGAGTTCTTCTGACGATCATTTGAAGGAGTGACCCCGTGAATACGATTCGACGTTGCCTGGCCGCCATGCTCTATGCCGTCTGCGCTCTGCTGGCGTTGGGACAGGCGCACGCCCAGGAACATATCATCAAGTTCGCCACGATTGCGACCGACGGAAGCACCTGGTTGAACGTCCTGCGTGAATACGACGCGGCAATCCGGAAGGAAAGCGGCGGGCGGATGGGATTCAAGATCTATGCCGGCGGCGTCCAGGGTGAAGACAAGGACGTGATGCGTAAGATCCGGCTCGGCCAATTGCACAGCGCCGGCGTCACCGGGGTCGGTCTTGGCGACGTGAGTCCCAAGCTGCGCATCCTGGACTCTCCGTTCCTTTTCAACAACTACCAGGAAGTGGACTACTTCCACTCCGTGTTTGATGCGGAATTAGACCAGGACGTCAGACAGAACGGGTACGTCCTGCTCGGCTGGGCGGAAGTGGGATTTGTCTACGTGTTCACCAATACGCCGGTTCGGACCGTGTCCGACATGGATGGCGTGAAGATGTGGATGTGGGAAGGCGACGCGATCGCCGAGGCCTCCTTCCGGGCACTTGGCATCAACCCGATTCCACTTTCCGTCGTGGACGTCCTGACGTCGCTTCAGACCGGCCTGATCAACGGAGCCTATACGTCTCCGCTGGCGGCCCTGGTGCTTTCCTGGAATACGCGCGTCAAGTACATGATGAGTGTGCCGCTGGCTGATGCGGCCGGCGGCGTGGTCGTTTCCAAGAAGAAGTTCGACACCCTTCCTCCTGATTGCCAGGAGATCCTGCTCCGCAATGGCAAAAAGTACCTGGGCGATCTTACCCGGAAAAGCCGGGAAGAGAATGCGGCCGCGGTCGAGACCATGAAGAAGAACGGCCTCCAGGTGATCGACGTCAACTCGGAGAAGACGATCCGGGAATTCGTCGCGACAGGGAAGTCCGCGCGTCAGTCGCTTGTTGGGAAGCTGTATGATCAGGCCTTCCTCGACCGGGTGGAAAAGACCGTTGCCGACTATCGTGCCAAGCACGGTGGATCGAAATGAAACTCCTGCGCGCGCTTGACCGACTGCTGGTCCGTCTCGAGACCATCCTGCTGGTGATCTTCCTCAGCCTCATGGTGATCCTGGCATTTGCTCAAGTGGTGCTGCGCAATGTGTGGGGCGGGGGATTCCTCTGGGGAGATCCACTGGTGCGCCAGATGGTCATGTGGTCCGGGTTCATGGGAGCGGCCATCGCGGCCAGCCAGGACCGCCACATCAGCATCGATGCCCTCGCCAAGTTCCTCAAGGGGCGGATCAAGGACCTCGTCCATGTGATCACCAGCCTGTTTGCCGCCGTAGTATGCTTCTACCTGGCGCACGCCGCCTGGGTTTTCCTGCTAGACGAGAAACAGTCGGGGGGCGAACTGATCACCGGCATCCCTTCCTGGATCGGCCTTGCCATCATTCCTTTTGGATTTGCCCTGATCACGGTCCATTTTGTGCTGAATGCCATCGAGCACGCCGCCGACGCAATCTCCCCTCCGACGGCCGAGGAGGCGCACTAGGCATGGAATCCATCCTCGTTGCCATCGGGCTTATCCTGCTGGCCATCTTCGGGGCTCCATTGTTCGCGATCATCGGGGCGGTCGCGATGATCGCGTTTGCGGGAGAAGGTATTGACCCGTCAGCCATGATGGTCGATTTCAACCGCATTGCCACGAATCCCACGCTTGTCGCAATTCCTCTCTTCACGTTCGCCGGATACATCCTGGCTGAAAGCAAAGCCCCCACGCGCGTGGTGGATCTGGCGCGCGCGCTCTTCGGGTCCTTCCCCGGCGGGCTTGCCGTGGTGGCGCTCGTGACCTGCGCCATTTTTACGGCCTTCACGGGAGCCTCCGGAGTCACCATCGTGGCGCTGGGCGGATTGCTCTTTCCCATACTCATGAACGAGAAATATCCGGAGAGATTCACTCTCGGTTTGATCACGACGTCCGGCAGCCTGGGATTGCTCTTTCCTCCCAGTCTCCCGCTGATTCTCTATGCCTTGATCGCGACGATCAGCGTGGACAAACTTTTCGCGGCAGGGATCGTTCCCGGGCTTATCCTTCTGATGGCCCTATCGACGTACGCCATCCTCCAGGGGATAAAACTCAAGGTGCCCCGGCATCCGTTTCACTGGGCCACGGTGCGGCGGACGGCGCGGGCAGCGATCTGGGAAATCCCTCTCCCCGTGTTGGTGATCGGCGGCATCTACTCCGGCACCTTCACGGCGACCGAAGCTGCGGCGGTGACGGCAAGCTATATCCTCATCGTTGAGGTGTTCATCCACAAGGACCTGAGCTTGTTCAAGGACGTTCCCCGGGTGATGAAAGAAAGCCTGCTGCTCGTCGGAGCCATCCTGATGATCATCGGCGGGGCGATGGGGCTCACCAACTATCTTGTGGACCAGGAAGTGCCTCAGCGCTTGTTCGAGATCACCAGGAGTTTCATCTCGAGCGGGACGGTGTTCCTGGTGGTCCTGAATATCTTCCTGATCATCGTCGGCATGATGATGGACATCTTTTCCGCGATCATCGTCGTGGTTCCGCTGATCACACCCATCGCCCTGGGGTATGGCATCGATCCGGTGCACTTGGGGATCATCTTCCTCACGAATCTCGAGATCGGTTATCTCACGCCCCCCGTAGGGCTCAACCTGTTCATCTCGAGCCTGCGCTTCCATAAGTCTGTCCTGGAGGTTACCCGCGCAACGCTGGTCTACATCGGCATCCTGCTTGTCGCGCTGGTGATCATTACCTACATCCCTGAACTGAGCCTCTGGTTGGGGAGGATCCTGAGAGTACAATGACACTCCGGGCAGTCCACGTGTTTGGAGCGATTGACCGCCATGGTTCTTCGACTTACCCTACTTGAGCGTATTCTCCGACGGCTCCATCTTCTCCCCACTCCCATCATGGACGCTTTCGCAGGCGTGCTGTTCGGCCGGGCACTGGTCATTGCCGTACGTCGCGCTCTTTTTGACGGGCTTGCGTCAGGCCCAATGTCGGAAAATCAGATTGCCTCACACACCGGGCTCAATTCCCGGGCACTTCGTCTCTTTCTGGATGCCTGTGTCGTCGCCGGGTATCTCTCGCACCGGAACGGGGCCTACCATCTCGCTGCCGAAGGAAGGAAGTGGCTCCTCAAGGATTCTCCCGATTCCCTGGTGAACCTGATCGCATACTTTGAAACGCTCCATGCCCGGTGGGGACATCTTGAGACATCGCTTGAGCATGGCGCCCCGGCGCACCCGTACTATGAGGTTTTCAACGAGGAGGACTGGCGCGTGTATGTCCTCGGCATGAGGGATCTTGCCAGGTTGTTGTTACCGCATGTGATCGAAAAGATCCTGCCTGGCAGCGCGGCCAGGAACATGCTCGACCTCGGAGGTTCACACGGGCTCTATGCGATCGAATGCTGCCGCCGTCGCCCCGGGCTGCGTGCAAGGGTCGTGGATTTCGAACCCGCCCTGGCACATGCGTCCACATTCGTGCGGGAGTCGGGCCTGTCGGGAAGGATCGAATTACACGCCGGCAATTTCCTCAGCGACCCGCTGCCGCCGAACCAGGATGTTGTGCTCATGTTCAACATCATTCATGGACTGAGCCCGGCGGAGAACCGCACGCTCGTTGCTCGCGCGCTGGAGGCTCTCCGCCCCGGCGGGAAACTTTTCGTCCTGGATCAAATGCGCGACGAGGGTTCATCGTCGTCGTCCCTCGCACGCTTCATTCCCCTGATGGTAGGGCTGAATCTCCTGAACGAGATCGGAGGGACGGCCTATTCGATTGCCGAAGTCAAGAGCTGGTGCGAGGGGCATTCTGTGCGGCAGGTAAAGGTGAGGCTTCCCGGGGTCGCGTTTGTGGAGATCCAGAGACCGCATCAGACATCGAACTCCTGATGCTGCAGGCCGCCGGCTCGGTGCCGGCTCCTTGGCGTTCGATTCTTATCTTTCCACCACGAACTGCTGCTCAATAACAGCCTCTCCCGCTCTCATGCGAATTGCATAGCGGCCGCTCTTGAAGGCAATCCGGCCGAGCCCCACGACGTACGTCGCGTTCCCCTGGATCTCATTGATGAGTGTGGCATACAGCGAGTCCCGTCCGTCCGCGAGTTGGCGATAGATGCTCAACTGGACCGGCGTGCGGCGCTCAAGGCGATAGGCCACCAGGGTGGGTGTGCCCGTTACACTGGAGAAGGAGGTGTTCAGCGAGGTGGAGGCAGGTAGGCGGTTCTTCAGGGCAAGCATCTCGCGGATGGACGCGCTCGCAACCCCGGAAGGAGAACTCTCATTGTTGCCCTTGTCCAGTGCGGCGACCGCGTAGTGATACGTCACGCCGGTGGGGACCTTCACCGTGTCGGTGAATATGTTGCTCTGTGCAGGCGTCACGGCGATCAGAAAGTAAGGATTGTTTATGTCGATCTCCGCTGACGTGGACCGGTAGATGTTGAAATACCGCGCCCTGTCACCGTCTGAAGCCGGGGCGGAAGGGATCCATTCCAGCGAGAACACGTTCGCCGAGACTTCGCTGACTGCCAGGTGCGTTGGAGCAAGGGGAGGGATGGCATCTTTCCATGGCATGGGGGGAACGTTCGCCAGCGTCCGGTAACGCGTGCCGAGAAGGCCCGGGGCCAGGATGTTCTCGTACCGGAAAAAGGATTGTCCGTCCGTTCTGTTCTGCCGGGCCGTATCGATCTGCACGGCGATCTCCTCCGCCACCTCAGGTTTGTACGCGGCGATCCCCGGGTACAGGTGCCGTCCGCTGGAGAAGTTCCGCCACCGCCGCACGAGGTGCGCAAAATCGGGATCCCCTTTGCTCTCTCCGAGATCCCAGTATACCTGCGGAGAAACATAATCCTGTTTGCGCAGCCGCAACCAGGCAGGGGCATCCTGAGAGTAGTTCCTGAGCTGGAGGCGCGACTCCCGCTCCCCCTCCGTTGCCGCGACTCCGACGGGTGACGATCCCACTTTCAACATCGGCTTCAGCAGGATGGCCCTGTCGTACGCCTCCGTCACGAAACGAGTGACGTTCTGCAGTCGCCAGGCATCCCGATCCATGGATCCGCCGAATCTGCGGTAACTGTTGCCGTCGGCGAAATCATTGCCGGGATAGCGCATGTAATCGAAGTTGATACCGTCCAGGTCGTAGTTCCCGACCATGTCAAGCACCACGTTGATCAGGTATGTACGGGCGTCAGGAATGCCGGGATCAAGCCAGTATTCGCCCGCATACGGGACCACCCAGTCGGGATGGGCCCGCGTGGGATGGAGCGGCGAACCGGGAACGTTCTGGGTAGTGCGAACCTTGAACACATTGATCCAGGCATGGACCTCCATCCCGTACCGGTGTGCCTCGGTGATGACAAACGCCAGCGGATCCCAGCCTGGATCTTGCCCCATGACGCCGGTCAGATTCTCCGCCCACGGCTCGTAACGCGACCTGTAATACGCGTCTCCGCGGGCACGGGCCTGAAAAAAGATGGTATTGAAGTTCGCGCTTTTCAGGTATTGGACGATCTTCCGAAGAGACGCCTGTTGCTCTCCGGTATCCACGGTCTTCGGCCAGTCCAGCCCGGCGGTCGTGGCAAGCCAGACTGCGCGCACTTCGCGTTTCGGGGGAAGCAAGGACGACTGAGCCGGAAGGATCGACGGAAGGAGTGGAATCGCTGCAAGAAGCAAGAGGCGCGTCAACAACACGAGTCCGGATCTTTGGTTGAGAGATTTGCAGAAAATATAGACACAATGAGAGAGGGAAGCAACAGTCGTCTCACTTCAGCAATAACATGGTCCTGGCGGCCGAGAATCCCCCGGCGAGAAGCCGATACAGGTACACTCCTGACGCGAGCGATTGGCCCGGGTTTTGCGTGCGGTTCCAGACCGCCTGATGACGCCCGGGAGGCATTTTGCCTTCGACGAGCGTTGCGACCTCCCGGCCAAGAAGATCGTAGACTTTCAAGCTTACATATTCCTGGTGTGCAAGATCGAAACGGATCACCGTCTCCGGGTTGAAAGGATTCGGATAGTTCTGCAGGAGAGCAAACGTCGCGGGCACCAATCCTATCTCGTTCAGATTCGTGAACTCGCCGAGAACCCACTCGCCCGAATCAAGCCGCAGGCTGTCCGGTTGATGAGACAGGAGCAGGGTGAACTGCTGGCTTGCAGCATTGTTCCAGACGACAATGGTGGTATCCCAGCCGCCCGCACTGATCCTGCAGTCCAGCGGCATGGTAAAAAAAGCCGGCGGCGTGCTCTTTGCTCGCTGCTCGACGCGCACGGTCGTCTCAAACCCGCCGGCCGTCGCAAGCGTGTTCCAGCTGTACTCATACAGCGGATATCCTTCCCCGTCCACCCACTCGTCGAAGAAATAGCCCAGGTCCTGCCCCGATGTGCGCTCGCAGACTGCCCGGAAATCCTCGGTGACTGCCGTGGCATATCTCAGGCGAGGATCAGCGACGTATGATTGAAGCGAGGCAAAGAACAGCGGGTCTCCCAGGACATGCCGGAGCATATGGAGAACGGCACCACCTTTGTCATACACGCGGTTGGAGTTGAACAGATTGGCGACGGACGATGTGTCGGAGACCCGGAGCGTCCCGACTGCTCGTTTCGCGCCCTCCAGGATCGGACGCATATAGACCTTGTAGGTGGGGAAGCCATACCGTTGCTCGACGTAAAGCGCCTCGCTGTAGGTGGCGAACCCTTCGTTGAGCCAGAGGTCCCGCCAGGATCCGCACGTGATCAGGTCCCCGAACCACTGGTGCCCCAGTTCGTGGGCGATCACGAACTCATCATAGGTGGTTGTGGAGGTCATGGTTTGATGTTCCATCGCGCCTCCCACACCAAAGGATGCATGTCCGTATTTTTCTTCAATGAAAGGATAGAGCCCGAAGAGCCGCGAGAAGATCTCGAGCATGGTGACGGTCTTGGCGGCGTTGGCGCGGACGCTGGAGAACTGTTCCGGCAGGACATAATTCAGAATCTGCATGGAGTCCGAAGGGGTATAGTGGAACCAATCGGAAAACTCCACGTAGTTCGTGATCGCGATCGAGACCAGATAGGTGGCGATCGGGTAACGCTCCGACCAGGCATAGGTGTGCGT
>JAGDMJ010000532.1 GCA_017860555.1 Bacteroidota bacterium | reverse complement strand
TTACGGGTGGGAAGGACACAATCAAACATGTCCACCCCCCGCTCGATCGATTCGAGAATGTTCTCCGGCGTGCCCACACCCATCAGATACCGCGGCCGTTCCTGCGGGAGGATCGCCGCGCACACATCGACCATCGCATACATCTGCTCGGTTGGTTCACCGACCGAGAGTCCGCCAATGGCATAACCATCAAACCCGATCTCCACCAGCCTGCGTGCCGAGCGCTCCCGGAGAGCCGGGAAGATGCTCCCCTGGACGATCCCGAAGAGCGCCTGCTCCACACCGTACGCTGGGCAGGTCGCCTCGAATCGCTCCTTGCTTCGCTCGGCCCAACGGAGAGTCATCTCATTTGATGCCTGCGCGTAATCGGCGGCGCATGGATAGGGTGCACATTCATCCAGCACCATCATGATGTCGGATCCGAGCGCGCGCTGAATATCGATCACTATCTCCGGCGTGAAATTGTGTAGCGAGCCGTCCAGGTGCGACTTGAACTCCACGCCGTCGTTGTGAATCCCACGCAGATCCGAAAGGCTGAACACCTGGTACCCACCGCTATCCGTCAGGATGGGTGAGTCCCAATGGGCAAAACGATGCAGCCCCCCCGCCCGTTCGATCAAGCCCGTCCCCGGACGGAGATAGAGATGATACGTGTTGCCGAGAATGATACACGCCCCCAGCTCAAGGAGCTCCCTCGGTTCGATGGCTTTCACGGCACCTTGCGTTCCTACGGGCATAAAAATGGGCGTGGGGATCTCACCCCTGCCCGTCAGGATCGTTCCGGCCCGCGCTGACCCATCGTTATGTACGAGAGTGTATATCAGATTTATAAAATAGGCAAAATGTCGAGGAAAAACAAACGGAAGGCGGCCCCGCCCCCATCATCTCTTCCTCATTCGGCATTCGACATTCTTCACGCGCTATTCCCCGCTTTTCTTGCTTCCATCTGCCATTTTGCTCTCCACCGGAGCAGCGCCAGAATCGCTACAGCGGAAAATGCTCCTGCACTATCCGCAAATAGGTCTTCGGGATCGAAACTCCGTTCCGGAACGAAGAGTTGATGGATCTCGTCCGATACGGCATATGCCGTGGCAAGCAAGAAGCCGAGGGCAAGGCTGAATCGGGAGAGATCGGGAAAACGCGATTGAAAACGGAGCGCGTGAGCCACCAGGATGGCGAAAACGAAGTAGTACAGAAAATGGACCACCTTGTCGATATGCGGAAAGCTCACATCGGGAAAGGCCCGGCCGGGAAGAGAAGAGCTGCCAAAAATCAGGAGGGCCCAGAGAATGGCCGGCAGTTGGTGCCGTACGAATGACCTGCCACCATCACGTCCCATCGTCACTTCTCGGATTGTACAAATGCTGCGGGAACACGCTCGAGGATATCCATGGCAAGCAGGCTCCGTTCCCCCAACTCAGAAGCAGCCAGGTCTCCGGCCAGACCATGAATGAAGACTCCGCTCCAGGCAGCCTCAATCGTCTTCATCTTCTGAGCGCGGAGTCCTGCAATCAACCCCGTCAGCACATCGCCGGAACCAATGGTGGCCATCCCCGGGTTTCCCGTCGAATTGAGATAAACGTTCCCGCTGACATCGGCTGTGGCCGTGGGTGCACCCTTCAGGACCACCACGGCGCTGAAGCGATGTGCCGCCTCGCGCGCCTGTTCCACGCGGTTTCGTCCGGCCTCCCCCGCTTGACCTCCGGCCAGGCGAGCCAGCTCGCCTGCATGGGGTGTCAACACCGTCTCACCTGACCGGTTCTTGAAAACGGCAGGATCTGTCGCGGCAGCGTTGAGGCCGTCCGCATCAACAACAAGCGGTTTTTCGATCGATGCGATCAAAGAGAGAATCAGCCTGTCAGTCTCAGCGTTCCGGGAGAGCCCGGGACCGATGACCACCGTGTCTGCCCACTCCACTCTTTTACGAATTGCATCCCCGGCGGATTCGGCAACCGTCCCCTCGGGAGTTTCTTCGAGCGGTTCGATGATCACTTCTGTCAGCTTCGAAGCAAGCATATTCTGGATCGACCGTGGCACGCCGAGGATAACGGCACCCGCGCCTGACAGCAGGGCCGCCCGGGCACACATCGCCGGTGCCCCCGTGAAACTCCGTGAACCCGCAAGGACAAACACCTTGCCGACGCTGTACTTGTGGGCGTTGCGGGATCGTTTCGGCAGGACAACCTTGACATCGTCTTCATGAATGCGGTAACAGGCGGGACCGGAAACCTGAAAGACGGTGGGCGGAATGCTGATATCGGCGACGACAACCTTGCCCGCATGGTCCGCACCGGCGCCGAGATAATGACCGATCTTGGCCAAACCCATGGTCACGGTCAACGTCGCGTTCACGGCGACGTCCGTCACAGTGCCGTCGGTCGCCGAGACGCCGGAGGGAATATCCACGGAAGCGACGAACCACTCCCGGCTGTTCATGAGTTCAATGGCACTGCGGTAAATCCCTGTTACCTCGCCGCTGAAGCCCGTCCCAAAGACGGCATCCACGGCAATGTCAGCCACCGGAAGATTCGGAAGGTCGCTTGCGTCAGTCATCTCCCTGATCGTCAGGCGGGGACCGGCCATATTGCGGACGATCGTGTAGTTCGTCCGCGCATCGCCTTTCAACATCTCCGGCTTCCCAAGAAGCACCGCAAGCACGACCGCACCGCGGTTCGCCAGATGCCTGGCGATGACAAACCCGTCGCCGCCGTTGTTCCCCATCCCACA
>JAGDMJ010000531.1 GCA_017860555.1 Bacteroidota bacterium | reverse complement strand
ATTCGACTATGGACTGTATCAGGTGTTGATGACATTCAAGTTCGGCGGGACCGTCATCCTTGAGCGTTCGTTCACCTATCCGGCCAAGGTTCTGGATCTCATGCTCCAGGAGAGGGTCACAGGTTTCCCCCTCGTCCCTGCCATGGCAGCGATCCTCCTCCAGCTCAAGACCCTTGAGCAGCTCCGGTTGCCGCACCTGCGTTACATTACAAACACCGCGCAGGCCCTGCCGGTCAAGCACATCCTGCGGCTGGCGGAGATCTTCCCCGGCGTCCACATCTTCTCCATGTACGGCCTGACCGAATGCAAGCGCGTGTCCTACCTGCCTCCGGCCGAACTGCTTCGGCGTCCGGCCTCGGTCGGCAAGGCCATGCCGAACAGTGAGGCATGGATTGTCGACGAGCAAGACCGTCCAATTGCGGATGCCTGGAAGCCCGGCGAACTCGTCGTGCGGGGTGCCAACGTCATGAGGGGATATTGGAATCTGCCGGAGGAGACAGCCAGACGCCTGCGTCCGGGCGCATACCCTGGAGAACATGTCCTCTACACAGGGGATATCTTCCAGATGGACGAAGAGGGATACCTGTATTTTGTCGCCCGCCGGGATGACATGATCGCCACCGGCGGGGAGAAGGTGAGCCCCAAGGAAGTGGAGAACGTGGTGTACGAACTGCCCGATGTGTTCGAGGCAGCTGCGATCGGCGTGGAGGACGAAATCCTCGGCAAGGCAGTCAAGGTTGTCGTCGTAGTTCCGTCTGCATCACACCTGACGGCCAATGACATCATCAGACACTGTTCATTGAAGCTCGAACACTTCAAGGTCCCCAAGCAGGTTGAGATTCGTCATGACCTTCTGCCAAAAACAACCACGGGGAAGATCGCCGCACGGGAGTTGTGACGTGGCCGGCGGCCGAATCGCCCGGTCACTGTAACGGGGGAACGAGGTCGAGATGACGAAGGGCAGATTGGAGGCGTTGCTGAGAATCGATGCTGCAGGTGAAAGCGGCCGCATTGCTGAGTTTATCCGCATGTGCGCCCGGCAGCTCAAACGCGACGGAGCCGTAGTGGGCCTGAGCGGCGGGATCGACTCTGCGGTGTCGGTCGCACTCTGTGTAAAGGCTCTGGGTCGGGAGAAGGTGTTGGGCCTGATCCTGCCGGAGAGAGAGTCGAATCCGGTCAGCGCGGATTATGCCCGCCGGCATGCAGAGCGGCTGGGCATCACCTGGGAACTGTTGGACATCACGCCGGTTCTGGATGCTTTCGGCACCTACTCCCGGCGGGATCAGGTTATTCAGTCCTTGTGTCCAGGCTACGGACCCGGATGCCGGATAAAGTTGTCGCTGCCGCCAAACCTCCTGGAAAGAGATGCGTACAATGTGTTCACCCTCACGATCGTGCGAGGCAACGAGGTCGTAATCAGAACTCGGCTGGACAAAGCGCACCTCAACGCCATTGTCGCTGCCACCGACACCAAGCAGCGCACGCGGATGATGCATTTGTATTATTGCGCCGAAAGACAAAACTATCTCGTCTGCGGCACGACCAACCGCACCGAGCTGCTTCAGGGATTCTTCGTCAAGTATGGCGACGGTGGCGTGGACATCGAACCGCTGGCTCATCTCTATAAACATCAGGTCTACCAGTTGGCTGATGTCTTACATGTGCCGGACGAGATTATTAGCCGGCTTCCGAGTCCGGATACGTTCAGCCTGGCTGTAAGTGACGAGGAGTTCTACTTCCGCATGCCCTACCGGATACTGGATCCGCTGCTGCATGCGTGGGAACGGAAGCTCGAAGCACGGGAGGCCGCCGATTCCCTCGGGCTGACTGAGGAGCAGGTACTGCGGGCATTTCGTGATTTCAATGGAAAGCATCGCTCCACCGAACATCTGCGAACACTCCCGCCTTCTCTCGAGGGAACACTGGTGGAGGAACAGCGATGAACCTGTGTTCCCGATGTGTGCTTCCGGACACCTTCCCGGGAATCCGCGTGGACGAAGAAGGGGTCTGCAATCTCTGCCGGGAAACCGTCCCACCAGAACGACGTCACATCCAAAAAGCCGAATATCGGGAGCGCTTCGAACACTTGATTCGGGAGCAGCGCTGCAGGTCAGGCTATGAAGTCCTGCTCTGCTACAGCGGGGGCAAAGACAGCACCTTTACGCTGGCCGTTCTGAAGGAGCGGTATGGTTTGAATGTGCTCGCCTTGACGATGGACAACGGGTTCATGTCGCCCCATGCCATGACCAACATCCGCTCCGTTACTGACCGGCTCGGAATCGATCACCTGCTGTTCGCTCCCCGGTTTGATACCCTCGCGTCCATCTTCCGGGAGTGCGCCCAGCGCAACATCTATCCGCCCAAGACCTTGGAGCGGGCCAGCGCGATCTGCACGTCATGCATGAGCATTGTGAGATTCAGCGCTTTGCGCCTTGCGATCGAGAAGCGTATCCCGTTGATAGCCTATGGTTGGTCGCCAGGCCAGGCCCCGATTACTTCATCCATCTTGAAAAACAATCCTCAGATGGTGAAGCTGATGCAGCAAAGCACATTCGGTCCGCTTCATCGGATTGCCGGCGACGCCATCCGGCCGTACTTCTTGAGCGATGAGCACTTCAACTCGGGGGAACGATTCCCCTACAACGTCCACCCTTTGGCCTTTCTGGACTATGACGAAAGCACGATTTACCGTGAAATAGGTAATCTCGGCTGGTCCGCAGTTGAAGATA
>JAGDMJ010000025.1 GCA_017860555.1 Bacteroidota bacterium | reverse complement strand
CGGTCCCGTGGTAGATATTGTACCTGTAGCTCAGACGCCATGAGTTAAACTTGTACGTCGCATCGGTGGGAACCCCGGGCTGGAATGTTTCTCCGGCGAAGTTTACGGACGAAGTAAACTGCCCGCTCTTCGTGTAGGAGAGAGGCGCGAGCAACACACGGAGGCCATGGCGTTCGTTGATATTCCAGAGAATGTACAATCGGGCTGCCGGGAGTGGGCCGGAGCCGACCAGATCGACTAGCGAAAATCGGGTACCGGTCTGATTGTTGGGAATCTGAACGTTGTTGCGGCCTTGCCATGCCGGGCCTGCCTCGAGCTCCACACTAAACCGGGAGAAAGAAGAGTCGGGAATTGTCTCCGCCCGGCTTACCGTTGTGAAGGGGAGGCAATGAACGAAACTCGCAAGAATGAACGTCGTGAGGGCGCAGGATTGCAGCGGTCGTGTCATAGGAGTCTCCGGGGTTGACATCGGTTCTTTGAGAAGATAACGATTCCGGGCTGATGGGGCAAGAACGGACTTAACTGTCGGAAGAATGCGACATATTGCGCTATCGGGCTCGGGCTTGTGACCATCGTCGGCGACGATCGTAATGTCACGTCGGTCTCAACACTCATGACGGGGCACATGGAGTGTCGGGGATGTGCCTCCGCCTTTCCTGCACAATTGGTGCGGATGGTGCTGAGGATATTCTTACGCTCAACCGAGTTCTGAAGAAGAGCTGAAATTCCGGAGCTCAGCGGAAAAACTAAAAGCGACGCTGCCAGGTACCCCGATAGCTGATACGACAGGCAACATGACCGCCAGAGAGGGTGTCTGTCAATATTCGCTTTGATATCAGCTCTAGGTATGTTATTGTTGTCGTTATTGTCATCGAGAAAAGAGATAGCACCTCGCCGAACTGGATACGCGAGAAGGTCACCTTCGACGCCGCCTATGGGAAGGAACGGATGGTTGCCCTCTTGTTCCTGCCCAGAAAAGCTGTTGCGCCATGGCAAACAGTTGTCTTCTTCCCGGGGACGTACTCCTTATGGAGGTCGGCGAGTAACAGCATCTCCGATCTGCCGGAATTTGAGTTCATTGTGAAAAGCGGACGCGCTCTGGTCTACCCGGTATACTATGGAACATACGAACGGAACGCCATCGGGATGAACTTTGAAATGCATTGGCCCTCCATGAAGTACCGTAATGCATACACCGAGCTCCTGATCAGGTGGACGCGGGACTTTAGTAGGACCATAGACTACATCGAAACACGAACGGAATTCGACACTTCGAAGCTTGCATTCTACGGATTCAGTTGGGGTGGTCGACTGGGAGCCGTGATTCCGGCACTCGACGGGCGCCTGAAAGTGAGCGTGCTCTACCTCGGAGGGTTCGCGGCTGATGCGTTCCCCAGGCCGGAAGCGGACGAATTCAATCACGCTCCCCGTATACACATCCCGACGCTGATGCTGAACGGGAGGTACGATAGGATATTCCCCTGTAACATCTCCGTCCTGCCGATGTACGATCTCCTGGGTATGACCTGCCGCCCTCAAACCGATTTAATTCGTATATTGAAGTTGGGTCTCGAGTATCGCGTGAGACGGGTGGGGGAGATGGTGGAAGCGTAACGGGTGATACGATTGACTCACAATCGACAGGGAAGAGCGTCTGAATGGGGCAACTCTGTGGGGGGCATACAATTTTCGCGGGTTAACCTTCCAGTGGTTCAGAAGTGTTGCTGGGCCTGCGCGTCTGCTGCCTGCGCACAGCATTGTGCCTGGAAGCGACGTGCAGCGCATCGCGGTGAGGCCGCAGGAGTGACAGTAATGCCGATGACGATCCATCGAAAACTTGAGTGGTTGGTGCTGGCGATTCTCGTCCTGAATGGGGCCGGGCCGGCGGTCTCCGCCGGTTCGGCGCAGGAGAAGGACACGACATGGAACCGGGCGCTCCCCATCGGTGCAAAGTGGGCGCTCCAGCAAGGAATCGACCTGCCGAACCCGTTCGGCATCGGCGTGTTTCTTGTTACGATGACCCGGGACATCGAGGTCTACGACGTCCGCGTGAAGCTCCCCGGGGATGAGCCTGTGAGCATCAGCAACGTTGCGAGCTTCGATGTCCGCAACCACACTACACTGGGCGCAGTGAAGGTTGACGCCTGGATCCTGCCGCTTCTCAACCTCTACGCGCTTGCGGGCCACACCTGGACCGATACGCGCCTGAACGTCGCGGTCACCATCGACCGAATCATCGGTGATCCCCTCGTCATCAATGCAACGCAGGACTCGGACGTCGGTGGTCCCCTGTTTGGCGTCGGCGCGACTGCCGTGGCGGGGTATGGCCACTGGTTCATTATGGCAGATGCGAACTACGTCTATTCGGACATCGAAGAACTCGGCGGGATCGGGGCGTGGTTCATTTCCGCACGCACGGGTTGGTCCGGCCCTATTCGCTGGGGCTCGTGGCGGGCATGGGCCGGGGCCGCCTACCTCGCGGCAGACCGAACACTCTCAGTAAGTGAGGAATCACCAATCCTCGGCACCGTTCAGGTCGAAGTCGATCAGCGTCCGGTGAACCCGATGACCTTGCAGGCCGGAGGCAGCATAGGGATCGGCAAGCGCTGGGAGCTGATGCTGGAGGCCGGATCCAACTTCGATGACGCGTTCGTGGGCGTCTTTTCTGCGTCCTTCCGCTTCTGATGACAGGCTCGTTGAGCGGAAGGTAACGGATCCCAGCTAGAGAGTCCGCATTCTGGCCTGACTCCCACCGGATTCCACGCTGTAGTGGAGAGGTCTGTCGCCTGTGCCCGCTGACCTGCCGTAGCAAATCTCCCTGAATCGTCCTCAATCGATCAATCGAGGCTTGACCTCAAAAGCTCGAATGGGATTGCTCTCCGTGAGCGTGACGAGTTCGTCTGAGGTGAATCCGGCCTCGAGCAGGGCAGTTCGGAAGTCCGGCAGGAGGCGACCAAATGGGCGCCGGGAGCCCTCCGGCACGAGCCTAGGTGGAGGCAAAGTGCAACGAATCCATTTTGGTGGTGCTCGCCCCTCGACCCCGCCTTCGGCGGGCCTCGGGGCCGTGAGCGAGCGACCGACCGATGCGATAACCTCGAGAAGCGAGTCGAACGGCTACACCTTTCCGTTCGATGCTTCGCGCCTGGCGAGCACGAAGGCCTTTAGTGCGGCTGCGATCGGCTGCACGTGGAAGAAAGGAAGCTGAAGTGGGAGGGACGCGTGATGCCCCCCGGAGGGAGGCCCAGATCAAGCGCTGGTCCCGCGCCAAGATAGAGGCTTTGATCACAGGTACCCTCGCTCGGCTTCTTTCTCCCAGTCTGCTGCCGGAAAGATCCGAATTTTGCACTTAAATCCCTCCGCACAGTTGCGTTTCATTGAAGAACTCATAGATTTAAATAGTGCCATATCACGCTCTTCTACTTCACTTTTGTAAACCTTTGGCTTGATTTGGCTTCGTTTCACAGGCGATCAAGCCTTTTTAACATAATTCGGGAAACCGGTCTCCATCCAGGTATTCCCGGGGGATAATGTGTCATGAAGAACCACCAGTGGGATGACTTTCCGTTGTATGATCCGCGGAACGAACACGACGCGTGTGGAGTGGGATTCATCGTGAATGTGAAGGGGGAGAAGTCCCATGACATCGTTACCCAGGGAATCAGGATTCTGATCAACCTGACGCACCGCGGTGCCAGCGGCAGCGATCCCGAAACCGGCGATGGCGCGGGCGTCACGATCCAGATCCCGCACGAGTTCTTCCTCAAAGAATGCAAGGTGTTCGGCTTCGCGCTTCCCCGGCCGGGAGAATACGGCGTCGGCATGATCTTCCTGCCCGTCGATCCCCAGTCGCGCCTGCAGTGCGAAGGCATCATCGATCGGATCGTGCTGGAGGAGAATCTCACGGTGATCGGCTGGCGGGATACCCCGATCGATGCGGACGCCATCGGCCGCATTGCACGTGCTTCGCAGCCATACATCGAGCAGATCTTCGTGCGGAGCGGACCCGAATTGACACAGGACCAGCTTGAGCGCAAGCTTTACGTCGTCCGCAAACGCATCGAAGCCGAGATCGCACGATCCAGTGTGAAGGACAAGGAATTCTTCTACATTCCGTCGCTGTCGTCCAAGACCATTGTGTACAAGGGGCTCTTGCTCGCGCCGCAGATTGAGCGATTCTATACTGATCTTTCCGATCCCGAAACCAAGAGCGCCTTGTGCCTCGTGCACCAACGGTTCTCGACGAACACGATGCCGAACTGGCAACTTGCTCATCCGTTCCGCTACATCTGTCATAACGGCGAAATCAACACGCTTCGGGGGAACGTGAACTGGATGCACGCACGCCAGTCCGTTCTGAAATCGGAGCTCTTTGGAGACGATATTCGCAAGCTCATTCCCATCGTGGAGCCGAAAGGAAGCGATTCGTCATCGCTGGACAACGTGGTCGAACTGCTCCATCTGGCGGGTCGCAGCCTGCCGCATGTGCTCGCGATGCTGATCCCCGAAGCCTGGGACAAGGACGGCGGGATGAGCGAGGAGAAAAAAGCCTTCTATGAGTATCATGCGTCGTTGATGGAACCATGGGACGGGCCGGCGGCCGTCGCCTTTACCGATGGACGCGTGATCGGCGCCACCCTCGACCGCAACGGCCTGCGGCCGGCACGGTACCTGGTGACACATGACGACCTGGTGATCATGGCATCCGAAACCGGTGTTCTTGAGGTGGAACCGGAGCGCGTGAAACTCAAAGCGTGCCTTCAGCCGGGCGAAATGCTGCTCGTGGATCTCGATGAGAAGCGCGTCATCCCGGACGAAGAGGTCAAGAGCACGCTGAGCCGGCGCCAGGCATACGGTACCTGGCTGAAGGAAAACCAGATCAGCCTCGAGACGTTGCCGGACCCGCCGCGTGAACACGCGTTCAACCCGGCGGACATTCTGATGCGGCAACGCGCCTTCGGGTATACCGAAGAGGACATCCGCCTCATCATGATGCCCATGGCAGAGAGCGGCCAGGAGCCGGTCGGCTCCATGGGTGCCGATACGCCTCTCGCGTGCCTGTCGGATCGGCCTCAGCCGCTCTTCAACTATTTCAAGCAACTCTTTGCGCAGGTCACGAACCCGCCCATTGACTCCATCCGTGAAGACCTTGTCATGTCGCTGACAAGCTACATCGGAACGGAGCGGAACATCCTGGAAGAAACGCCGAAGAATTGCCATACGCTGAAGCTGCGCGACCCGATCGTGACGAACCGCGATCTGGAAAAGCTGCGCCGCGTCTCGCAAGGAGATTTTCTGGCAACGACGCTGCCCATGCTGTTCCGTGTCAGCGGCGGCGCGGACGAGCTCGCGCGCGCACTGGACGGGGTGTGCCGCCGGGCAAGCCTTGCCATCGAATCCGGCTACTCGATTATCATCCTGTCGGACAGGGGGATGGATGAGGAGTACGCGCCGATCCCGAGCCTGCTGGCGCTGACGGCTGTCCACAACCACCTTGTGCGAGAAAAAACGCGCACGCAGGTCGCTCTGGTCGTGGAAACCGGGGAGGCTCGGGAAGTGATGCACTACGCCCTCCTGATTGGTTACGGGGCAAGTGCCATCAATCCGTACCTCGCCATCGAAACGCTGGAGGACCTCGCCCGGAAGAACATCTTGTGGCAGGAGCTCTCGTTCGAAAAGGCTCTCCAGAACTACATCAAGGCTGTGGGCAAGGGGCTCCTGAAGGTGTTCTCAAAGATGGGTATCTCGACGCTCCAGAGCTATCGGGGGGCGCAGATCTTCGAGGCCATCGGGTTGAACAGAGAGATCATCGACAAGTATTTCACGGGAACCGTCTCCAGGATCGAAGGGGTCGGGCTCGACGTCCTCGTGCACGAGGCGCAGATGAAGCACCATCACGCGCTCCAGCGTGTCACCGATGCCGAAGCGCAACTGGATCTCGGTGGGTCGTATCAGTTCCGCATTACGGGCGAGCGTCACCAGATCAACCCGGCGACGGTGGCCAAGCTGCAGGAGGCCGTGCGCCGTGGGGACTACGCGTCGTACAAGGAATACGCGGACATCGTCAATCAACAGAATCGCGATCTCTATACCCTGCGCGGGTTGATGGAACTTCGCGACGGGGAGCATCCGGTTCCGATCGAAGACGTCGAGCCGGCGAAGGAGATCGTCAAGCGGTTCGTTACCGGCGCGATGTCGTTCGGCTCGATCAGCAAAGAGGCCCACGAAACGCTGGCGATCGCCATGAACAGGATCGGCGGGCGCTCCAACACCGGCGAGGGGGGCGAAGAAGAGAGTCGGTTCACGCCCGACCCGAACGGCGATTCGCGGCGGAGTGCGATCAAGCAGGTTGCGTCCGCACGGTTCGGCGTCACGGCGAACTACTTGATCAATGCGGACGAGCTCCAGATCAAAATCGCCCAGGGGGCGAAGCCCGGCGAGGGAGGCCAGTTGCCCGGCCACAAGGTCGACACGATCATTGCGAAAACGAGGCATTCCATACCGGGTGTGGGGCTGATCTCACCGCCGCCGCACCACGACATTTATTCCATTGAGGACCTGGCGCAGCTGATCTTTGACCTGAAGAACGTCAATCCGAGAGCGCAGATCTCCGTGAAACTTGTCGCGGAGGTCGGTGTGGGAACCGTTGCCGCCGGCGTTGCCAAGGCGCATGCGGATAGGATCCTCATCAGCGGAGACAGCGGGGGAACCGGTGCGTCTCCCCTGACGTCGATCAAACACGCCGGTATTCCGTGGGAGCTGGGAATCGCCGAAGCCCAGCAGGTGCTCCTTCTCAACGACCTGCGCAGCCGGACGCGCATCCAGACAGACGGGAAGATCCAGACCGGGCGTGACGTGGTCATCGCCGCGCTCCTCGGCGCGGAGGAGTTCGGGTTTGCCACGACGCCGTTGATCGCGATGGGCTGCGTGATGATGCGCAAGTGTCATCTGAACACCTGTCCCGTGGGGATCGCGACGCAGGACCCTGTCCTCCGGAAGAAATTCCACGGCACGCCCGAACATGTGATCAACTTCTGCTTCTTCGTCGCCGAGGAAGTGCGCGAGCTCATGGCAGCCATGGGCTTCCGGACGATGGACGAGATGGTCGGAAGGGTGGACATGATCCAGCCCCGGGCTGCGATCGAGCATTGGAAGGCGAAAGGGATCGATCTCTCGTCGATCCTCCACAAACCGACGGTGCCGCTGCGTGTCGCGCGCCGGTGCGTCATCGCGCAGAATCATGGGCTCGAGACGTCGATGGATTATCATCTCATCGACAAGACCAGGCCGGCGCTGGAGAACGGCACGCCGGTCGAATTGTCGCTCCCCGTCCGGAACATCCATCGGACCATCGGGGCGATGCTCAGCGGCGAGATCGCTCGCCGGTACGGATCGCAGGGGTTGCCGGACGACACGATCGTCATCCGGTTGGCCGGTTCGGCAGGGCAGAGCTTCGGGGCATTCCTGGCGCGCGGGGTAACGCTGTTGCTTGAAGGTGATGCCAACGATTATGTGGGCAAGGGCCTCTCGGGCGGAAAGATCATCGTTTTTCCGCCCAGGAATTCCGGCTTCACGCCGAATGAGAACGTCATCGTCGGAAACGTAGTCCTGTATGGCGCCACGAGCGGCGAGGCGTACTTCTGCGGAAAGGCAGGCGAACGGTTTGCCGTGCGCAATTCGGGGGCCACCGCCGTCGTCGAATCGCTCGGCGCTCATGGATGTGAATACATGACGAATGGAACAGTCGTCGTCCTCGGTCCGACCGGCAACAATTTCGCCGCGGGGATGTCGGGAGGGATCGCGTATGTCCTTGATGAGACAGGAGACTTCGTCGCGAGGAAATGCAACAGGTCGATCGTCGATCTCGACCCGCTCGGCGATGATGACGAGAAGATCGTGCAGGAGTTGATCACAAACCATATTGCTGCCACGGGCAGTTGCCGCGGTGAGTGGATCCTTGACCACTGGGATTCGGCGCGCCCGCAGTTTGTGAAGGTTTTCCCGCACGACTTCAAGCGCGTTCTGGGAGTGTCCCGTTCCTCGGCGCCACGCGCGGTCCCGTCCACACAGGAGAAGGAGGCCGTCCATGGGTAAAGTGACCGGTTTCATGGAGTTCACGCGAGAGGTCCCGCAGCGACGGACGATCGACGAACGGACACGGGATTGGAGGGAGATCTACGTTGAATTCCCGGCGGAGAAGGTCCAGAGGCAGACCGCACGCTGCATGGACTGCGGCATCCCTTTTTGCCACAGCGGATGTCCGGTGAACAACGTCATCCCGCATTGGAATGACCTGGTGTACAAGAACCGATGGAAGGAGGCGGTTGCTCTCCTCCATTCCACGAACAATTTCCCGGAGTTCACCGGACGCATCTGCCCGGCGCCGTGCGAGGCGGCCTGTGTCCTGGGAATCAATGACGATCCGGTCTCTATTAAAGTGATCGAGCGGGAAATCGTGGACCGCGGCTTCGCGATGGGATGGATCATGCCAGAACCGCCGATGCAGCGGTCGGGGAAACGCGTCGCGGTCATCGGCTCGGGTCCCTCGGGACTGGCCGCCGCCCAACAACTGAACAGAGCCGGGCATCATGTCACGGTCTATGAGAAGAGCGACCGGCTGGGAGGTCTGCTCCGTTACGGTATCCCTGATTTCAAGCTGGAAAAGCATCTCATTGATCGCCGCATTGAACAGATGCAGGCGGAGGGGATCGTGTTTTCGACGCGGACGCACGTCGGCGTCAACATCAGCGCCGAGGAAATGAAGCGGACGTATGACGCCGTTCTGCTGTGCGGCGGGGCGGAAGCCTCTCGTGACCTGATTGTGCCCGGTCGAGATCTCAAGGGGATCCACTTTGCGATGGAATTTCTTCCGCAGCAGAACAGGCGTGTGGCCGGAGAGCGGATCGATTCCTTCGCGGAAATCCTCGCAACAGGCAAACGCGTCGTGATCATTGGCGGAGGGGACACGGGCGCGGATTGCCTGGGGACGTGCATCCGTCAACGCGCAAAGTCGATCCACCAGTTTGAGATCATGCCGCAGCCTCCGGGAACGCGCTCGCCCCTGACGCCCTGGCCGACGTGGCCCCTGCAATTGAGAACCGAAAGCTCGCACGAGGAGGGGGGAGTCCGCGAATGGGCCGTGGCAACCACGTCCTTCGACGGAGACGCCGAGGGGAATGTAACCGCACTCCACGCCGTGCGCGTAGGGCCGGCTCCCCGTTTTGACCCCATCGAGGGGACCGAATTCTCCCTGCACGTCAACCTTGTGCTTCTCGCGATGGGGTTCAGTGGCCCCACGAAGGAAGGGATGCTCCAGAAGATCGGCGTTGCACTCGATGCGCGAGGGAATGTCAAGACCGACGGCAACTACATGAGCTCCGTTCCCGGTGTGTTTTCGGCAGGAGACATGCGGCGTGGGCAATCTCTGGTGGTCTGGGCAATCTCGGAGGGACGGAAAGCTGCGAAAGCTGTTGATTCATTCCTGATGGGAACCTCCGATCTTCCGTAATACGGGATCCGGGGCGGGATCATGCAAGGGTCACAACAGGCGTGCCACATCGGTATGATGTGGCACGCCTGCATTTTCGTACGACACGATGTATCAGGAACGCCTACTTCAGATCGAAACGGTCAAGGTTCATCACCTTGTGCCATGCGGCGACGAAGTCATGGACGAACTTCTCCTTCGAATCGTCCTGTGCATAGACCTCGGCCAGCGCGCGCAATTGCGAGTTTGAGCCGAACACCAGGTCCACACGGGTGGCTGTCCACAAGGGCGCACAGCTCTTGCGGTCGAACCCCTCGAACATATCGGCGGCATCCGACTTTGGTTTCCACATCGTGCCCATATCGAGCAGGTGGACGAAGAAGTCGTTGGAAAGCGTGCCGACCCGCTTCGTGAACACACCGTGTTGCGACTGACCCACGTTTGCCCCCAGCACACGCAACCCCCCGACCAGTACCGTCATTTCCGGCGCGCTCAAGGTCAGGAGCTGTGCCTTGTCCACCAGCAATTCCTCGGCCGACATCGTGAAGGCCTTCTTCTGATAGTTGCGGAAGCCATCGACCTGGGGCTCCATAATGACAAAGGAATCTACGTCGGTCTGCTCCTGCGAGGCGTCGGTGCGACCAGGAGTAAAGGGAACGGCAACCGTGTATCCGCCTTTCTTGGCCGCCGCCTCAACTGCTGCGCACCCTGCCAGCACGATGAGGTCAGCCATGGAGACTTTCTTCCCGGTTTTCTCAGCCCGGTTGAATTCCTTCTGAATCTTTTCGAGTTTGCTCAACACGTCGGCAAGTTGCGCCGGCTGGTTGACTTCCCAGTCCTTCTGCGGAGCGAGGCGGATGCGCGCTCCGTTCGCGCCCCCCCGTTTGTCGGAACCACGAAACGTCGAGGCTGAAGCCCATGCGGTTGAAACGAGTTGTGACACCGTCAAGCCTGATGCCATGACCCTGGCTTTAAGTGCAGCGATGTCCCTGGCATCGATCAAGGGGTGATCCACAGGGGGAACCGGGTCCTGCCAGATCAGGTCTTCGGCCGGAACTTCAGGACCGAGGTAGCGGGCTTTCGGCCCCATATCGCGATGCGTGAGCTTGAACCAGGCGCGGGCAAAGGCATCGGCGAACGCTTTCGGATCCTTTTGGAATCGGCGTGAGATAGGCTCGTAGATCGGATCGAAGCGCAGCGAAAGGTCGGCCGTGGTCATCATCGGCCGATGCTTCTTCGAAGGGTCGTGTGCGTCAGGGATCATGTCTTCTTCCCTGACATCTTTTGCATGCCACTGCCAGGCGCCGGCCGGGCTTTTCACGAGCTCCCACTCGTAACGGAAGAGCGTGTCGAAGTAACCGTTGTCCCACTTTGTCGGGTTGGGCTTCCACGCGCCTTCAATACCACTGGTGGTGGTGTGCACACCCTTCCCGCTGCCGAATCGGTTGATCCAGCCCAGACCTTGCTCTTCGATGGGTGCAGCTTCCGGTTCCGGGCCTACCATGGTCGGACTGCCCGCGCCGTGCGCCTTGCCGAAGGTGTGTCCACCGGCGACGAGCGCGACGGTCTCTTCGTCGTTCATCGCCATACGGCCGAACGTTGTGCGTACATCGCGCCCTGAGGCGACAGGATCAGGATTGCCGTTTGGACCTTCAGGGTTCACATAGATCAACCCCATCTGCACGGCGGCCAGGGGGTTCTCGAGCTCGCGCTCACCGCTGTAACGCTTGTCGCCCAGCCAGGTGTCTTCGCCTCCCCAGTAGATGTCCTCTTCCGGCTCCCAGATGTCCACGCGGCCGCCGCCGAACCCGAAGGTCTTGAAGCCCATGGACTCCAGCGCGCAATTGCCGGCAAGGATCAGCAGGTCGGCCCAGGAAATCTTGTTTCCATACTTCTGCTTGATGGGCCAGAGCAGGCGGCGTGCCTTGTCAAGGTTGCAGTTGTCGGGCCAGCTGTTGATCGGTGCAAAACGCTGGTTGCCGGTGCCGGCGCCGCCACGCCCGTCAGCAGTGCGGTAGGTGCCGGCGCTGTGCCAGGCCATACGAATGAACAGCCCGCCGTAATGCCCCCAGTCGGCAGGCCACCACTCCTGGGTGTCGGTCATCAGCGCGTTCAGGTCCTTCTTCAGTGCCGTCAGATCAAGTTTTTTGAATTCTTCAGCGTAATTGAATTTCTGGCCCATCGGGTTGGAGGCAGGGGCGTGCTGGTGAAGTACGCCCAGGTTCAACTGGTTAGGCCACCAATCGCGATTCGCTGTTCCTCTGCGACCAGCGGCCCTACCTGAATGTCCCGTTACCGGGCAATTGCTTTCTTCGCTCATTCTGATGCTCCTTTGAGTAGGGAGTTCTATGTGAGGGGGTGAGTAATCGATGTATGGCATAATATAGCATTTTTCCGGATTGCTGGCTAGATGTACGGAAAGTTTTTATCCCCGAAGATCATTGCCGTCCCACAAATCATTCCGTTTCGTATATTAGGATTCCAGCCCCGGAATGGCGTGCCCAAGCCGCCGGGAATCATGTCTCAGTTGAGAATCGGAACCATGTTGAGGTGTCCATGAATCACCCGCGACGCATTCTGTCCATTGGCGTCCTTGCGGCATTACTCTGTTTTCCCGGGAAATCCCTGGCGCAGGACACGCTCCGCTTCGCCTGGATCACCGATCTGCATTTTGGTAAGCGAGACCATGAAGGAGAAATCCTCGCCCCTGACGTCTGGCTCCGGCACTCTCTCCAGAGGATTTCCTCATCCGGCACGAACTTCATCTTCCTGGGAGGCGACATCATCGAAAGCAGCAACGACACTGCCCAGTATGCCCTGTTCGATTCGGCAATGAAGACCGCGGTGCCCTGGTATCCCATGCCGGGAAATCATGACATCGGCACAGACCCCTCTTCGATACGGATGGACAAGATCAACGCGTGGATCGGGCGCGGGTATGGACGGGGAGATCACAACCGGGAGTTCTATGGCTTGGCATTTGGCGGTCTCGCCGCCTTCTTTGTGCTGAACACACAGGCCCCGGTCTCAAACGACCCGGCTGTGTTTGCACGCGCAGACCAACAGCTTGCCGAGATGGATTCCTTCTTTACCGTGCATGGATCGGCACGGCAGAAGTTCGTCTGCTCTCATGTGCCGATCTTCGTCCAGACCCAGGAGGAAGCGGATGCATACTTCAACATCCCGACCGCCTACAGGAAACGGATCCTTGCCCTCATGCACAAACATGGAGTGAAGACGTATCTGGCGGGGCACCGCCATGAAAACGGGGTAGCAAGAAGTGGCGGGATCACGGTGTTCTCCAACACGGCGCTCAGCTTTCAACTGGGCACCGACAAAAGGCGCGGATACAACGCTTTCATGGTGACTCCGGACTCGGTGATGCGGCAGTTTGTTCCACTCGATGCCGCGGAGGGCTCTGAAGGGAATTGAACGGGCGGGCGAATCATGGAGGAGTCAAGCGTGGCCCAGCCATGAGGTTGTGACTGCCACATTGGGCGTCGACGAGAAATCATTCTCCGCGCGAGACTGCCGACAGCATTGCGGTTTGGGAGGCCGACCCCGGGATCAGATCCGGCGCTCCTGGTCCTGATCAGGTTTGTTCAGGGGCTTGAGATCATATATCGCGCGCACTTCCCTGAACTCTTTCCCCATATCCAGTTGAAGGTCGATGAGTCTGCCTGTCCTCAGATCAAAAACCCATCCGTAGAGTTTGGGATAACCCGACTTGGACCAAGATCGCTGGACATGATCAATCTTGATGATGTTCATACACTGCTCCAGCACATTGAGCTCAACCAATCGATCGTAACGCTTCCTGTCATCCTTGATGTCATTCAATTCATGGCGATGCAGCCGATACACGTCCCTCAGGTTCTGCAACCAGCTGTTCAACTGGCCCATATCGCTTTGAGTCATCGCCGCTCTCACCCCACCGCACTCATAATGGCCGCAGACAATGATGTGCTTCACTCGCAGGCGCTCCACCGCGAACTGTATCACAGAATTGATGTTGTTGTCGGTCGCCACAACCTGATTGGCGATATTTCTGTGAACAAACACCTCGCCGGGTTGTAATCCCATCAACTCTTCGGCGGATACCCGGCTGTCCGAACAACCGATGTACAGGAATTCCGGGCTTTGCCCCTCGGCGAGTTTCTTGAAGTAGTCCGGATCCAACGCCAGTCTCTCGGCTATCCACCTTTTGTTGTTCTCAAAAATCCTGCTTGTATCCACCTGCGTGTCCTTGAGATGTAAAATGACAATGGCAGAACTCCTGTGATGCGTCCGGTGCCAATCGGTGGCCGTCCGGATCAGGGTTCGTACGATATGTACGTTTTTGGTGGGGCGACGGATTTCGGGACAATATAGTGCTTTCAATGTCAGGAAGGTATTGTGGTGATGCAAAAGAGGAGCACACTCATCCGAGGAGGTTCCAGGCGGCTTTCATGGGGGAGAGGCCCTTCAAAGCACTGCCAGGTACGATGGCTCGTGGATTCAGAGTTCGACCCGGATGCCCGCCCGGAATGTGTACACGAAGATCGTGTAGCCCGGGTAGGTGCGTGTCAGGAGGCCCGCTGTGTGAATTCCCCAGTACCACCCTTGCAGAACCATGGCACTGGTTCCCCCTCCGACATTGAACACAGGACCGAGCACGAAATCAGGGGCGAGGTAAAGGTTCCCGACAATGGGGATATTGAGTCCACCCCCGAGGAGAATCCCGAAGCTGGGAGAACTGGAGAGGTGAAATGTTAAAAGCGGGCCCAGATTGGCATATGGCCGGAGCTTAGAGCCGCGTACGTTAAAGTAGTACTTGAAGTAAGGGTACCAGAGGACCGGAGCGCTAAATTGGGTATTGGCGCTGAACTCAGTCCCGATCCCCATGCTTCTATTGAAAAGGTATTCTGCCACAGGCGTCAGGTGAAAGCCTGGAGAACCATCGACCACCGACAAACCTGCATTAGCTCCAATCGACCAACTCTGAGAGAATCCCGGGGTTGTCCCCCAAACGACCACCCCCATCACAAGCGCTACTGCCAGATGCTTTCTCATTTCCGTTCCCCCGATGGATGTACCGAAGAATGAACCTCCAATCTCTTGAAAATCGGTGAAGAGGCGAAAATACCTGATAGGTCACAATACGTACCGATTGGTCGTTTGTTGCTAGCATAACCACGCTTCACCCCATAACCACGACGG
>JAGDMJ010000024.1 GCA_017860555.1 Bacteroidota bacterium | reverse complement strand
GTTGACTGGGATTACATGGCGACCGGCGGAACGATCTTCCGGGGAGAGAATTCCATCACGAACGGAAAATTCCACGCATCGTTTGTCGTGCCGCGGGACGTCTCCTTTGCGGACTCGTCGGCGCGGGGAAGGATGCTGGTGTATTTTTCGAACAATACCGTTGACGGAGCGGGGATCACGGATAACTTCCGCATCGGCGCGCCGGACTCCGTACGCACCGGAGATCAACAAGGGCCATCGATCTCCATCTATCTGGACACCAGGAGCTTCCGTCCCGGAGACATGGTGAGCGAGAAACCCACCCTGATCGTCGACCTTGTGGATTCCAATGGCATCAATACATCCAACTCCGGCATCGGGCACCGGATCGAGGCCTGGATCAACAACAGCACCCAGAGTACGGACGTCACCGAGTCGTACAGCAGCAAACTGGACGACTACATGGAAGGGTCCGTCCAGTATCAGTTGAACAATCTCCCACAGGGCCGAAACACGCTTCGTGTGCGTGCGTGGGATTCCTATAACAATTCGGCGACGGCGGAGACCTTCTTCGACGTGGCATCGAGCGATTATCTGACACTGACAGACGTGATGAACTACCCGAACCCTTTCGGCAGTTCGACATTGTTCACCTTCCGGCAGAACCAGACAGGGTTGCTCAATGTCACCGTGAAGATCTACACCGTGGCCGGACGGTTGATTCAGACGATTACCACGACCTCATCGGGCGAGTCGTTCGTCCGTGTGCCGTGGGACGGCCGGGACCGGGACGGGGATATCCTGGCCAACGGCGTGTATTTCTACAAGGTTCTGGTTTCCACTGCTGACGGGCGGTTCAGCAGCGAAGCGCTAAGCAAGCTCTCGGTCATGAAGTAAATTGGTGAAAGATATTTTCTCAGGAGGATGTACCGTATGAAACAGCTGTTCGTTCTTCGCATGAGCGTCGTGCTCGCGGCAATCACTTCCAGTGTGCTCCTGTTCCCTTCACTCGCGTCAGCACAAGGGGAGTCGGCCGTTCCATTTCTTCTTATCGCCCCGAATTCGCGCTCGGCCGGCATTGGCGAATCAGGCACCGGTTCGGTGGACGACGTCTCGGCCGTCTACTGGAACCCCGCGGCGCTCGCCTTCATGGACGGCCAGGAGATCAGCCTCACCCATGCAAACTGGCTGCCGCAATTCCAGCTCTCCGATCTGTTCTACGACCACCTGAACTACCGGCAGCGGATCGACGCCATTGGCGGGACCATCGGCGCGAGCGTGACGTATCTCAGCCTGGGGGAATTCCAGGTCACCACATCCGAGGGTCCCACGGTTGTCGACAAGTTCAAGTCGTACGAGTACGCCATCACTGCCGGGTATGCGACCAAAGCATTTGACGATCTCGGGTTAGGCCTCAATCTGCGTTTCATTCACAGCGCCCTCTCGCCGATCGGCACGGAGTCGGAACAAGGAAACGGGATCGCGTCCACGATGAGTGTGGACATCGCCATGATGTACCGGCCGCAGGAATTGAACGTGCCGCTGATCGGGGATATCGGCAAACACTTCAGCCTTGGTGTCAACCTGACCAACCTGGGTCCCAAGGTCACCTATGTTGACGCCGCACAGGCCGATCCGCTCCCGACGACGCTCCGCCTGGGTTTGGGATACAAGATCTTCAGCGACGAATACAACTCGCTTGACTATTCTTTGGACTTCGCCAGGCTTCTGGTGAAGCGGGACAGCACGACGTCGGATAATCTCCCTGGATCGATTGTCACATCGTGGAGCGACGGGGGTCTCCGGAAGGTGACCATTGGCACCGGAATGGAGTACTGGTATGGAGCGCCCAGGTTGATTGCGCTGCGCATCGGCTACTTTTATGAAAATCCCGATTACGGCGGGAGGCAGTTCCTGACCTTTGGCGCCGGCATCCGGTATGAGATCTACGGCTTTGATTTCAGCTATATCTCCGCCGGTGCTGACCACCCGTTGTCGGATACGATCCGCTTCTCCTTGCTGATCGGGTGGGGTGGGGACTGATAGCTGATCGTCGCTCTTTCGCAACCTTTCGTTCACATTCACGGTGCACTCCTCGCCCATGATGCGCGTCGTATTCCTCGTTGTCGCACTGATGGTGCCGCTTCTCGTGCCTGCCCAGCGGCTCAGTCATCCCGTGATGGTCTCACGGGATGACGCGTTTTCTTCCCCGGCTGCCCTTCGGGCGTGGCCCGACACCGTGCGCGTGCTCGCGCTCATGGTGCAGTTCCAGAAAGATGACGATCAGAGGACGACCGGTGACGGTCAGTTCGACCTGGCCTCCGCCGCGTCGCCCGCCATTGACGCGCCGCCGCACGATGCGGCCTATTTCCGCAATCACCTGCTCTTCCTGGAGAACTATTACGCGAAGGTCTCCAAGCGGAAAGTGATCGTTCGAGCGACACTGGTGGATCAAGTCGTGACACTTTCGGACGTCATGGGAACCTACAGTCCGCCGAAAGGGGGATCGAACATCAATGTGGCGAACCTTGCTGTGGATGCATGGCATACGGCGGACTCCCTCCACCTTGTGCCGGAGTTCTCCGCGTATGATGCGTTCACGGTGTTTCATGCCGGTGTTGGAAGGGATCTTGACCTGGCCGGACAGCTTGGCTACGACCCGACCCCATTGGACATCCCTTCCCTGTATTTTGGTTTGAACGCCTTCCGAAGCTACTACGGGCCGGACTACCGGGGGATCCCGGTGAATGGCGGGTCCTTTCACATCACCAACTCGCTCGTTCTTCCCGAAACGGAGACCCGTACGCTCCCCACGGCTACAGGAGAAGTTCCGTACTACCTGAGCATCAACGGCCTGCTCTGCGCGTCGCTCGGAAGTTACCTGGGGCTCCCTGATCTTTTCGACACCAACACGGGTGCTTCGGGGATCGGGCGCTTTGGCTTGATGGATGGGCAGGCGATCTTCAGCTACAGCGGTGTTTTTCCTCCTGAGCCTTCTGCCTGGGAAAAATACTGGCTTGGGTGGATCAGCCCGATTGTTGTCCCTCCCGGTACCACCACGCTGTCGCTTCCGGCCGTTGCCCTTGCTGACTCTGTCTATCGTGTCCCGATCAGCGCGGTCGAGTATTTCCTCGTGGAGAACCGGAACCGGGATCCGTTCCGGACGGGGCAGACTGTGACGTCGGTGTACAATAAGGCCACGAAGCAGCAAACATTCGCGCGCGACACCGCGGGTTTCAACGCGTATGACATTTCCGCGCTCTCAGGCGTCATTACAGACGTGACGAGCTTTGATTGGAGCCTTCCCGGCGCGCTCGATCCCGACGGGACGTGGTATGACGGCGGCGTCCTGATCTGGCATATCGATGAAACGGTGATCACGCAGGCCATCGACTCCAACGCCGTGAACGCCAATCCCGCGCGGCGGGGTGTGGACGTGTGCGAGGCGGATGGATCGCAGGACATCGGACAGTCCTACGGGTTCCTCTCCGCCGGGTCCGGGAGCGAGGCGGGCACTCCGCTGGACTTCTGGTTCCAGGGAAACATTGCGCCGGTGTATAAGAATGAACTTTCTGCGGCCACCTTCCCCAACTCGCTCAGCAACAATGGCGCGAACAGTCATGTTACCGTCCGCGATTTCACCTCGCGTGGTCCGAGGATGACAGCGACGGTGGATCTCGGGGATGCGACGATCATGGCTCTTCCCGGATTTCCGAAATCCGCAGGCCAGCAGCTTCCGCCGCAGTCGGTAGCCGTGAGCCCCGGGAATGATCCGGTGATCTTTCTTGCGACGACCGGTGCGTCCGTTCCGGCTGGACAGAGAACCGATTCTGTTCCGCCGGTATTGCCTGGCAAGTTATATGCATGGACGCCGGAGGGATCACCTGCCCTTACGGGGGGCTCGGTGGGCGGAGTCATCGCCTCAGGCGAGATGAATGAGGATTTTTTTCCCGGACTGGCCGTGGGGGATGTGAACAGCGACGGAGTGGAACGGGACATTGTCCTTCCCCGCCGGCAAAACGTGGGAAGCACAGGAATTCTTGAGTCGTATACATTGCGTGATGTGAGCCCCGTTGACAGCCTCGCCGACCTTTTCTTCGGTGTCGGCCTGCGTCTCCCAGTGACGGCCCCTCCGTTGATCCTGGATTCCGCGATTGTCTTTGGCGACGCTTCGGGGAAAGTATACTTCTCGCGCTTGGACGGGGCCATCTACGATTCGCTGGGATCGTCTCCGGATACGACCAGATCTGTAGCGGGGATCAGCCGGTTTGGCGGATCGGTCGTCATCACCAACGTCGACGGCACCGTTACCATTGCCCGGAATTCGAGGAATTTCGGCCACGGCATAGCTGGCCCGGCCGCGGCAGGAGAATTCCACGGAACGACCGCTCTTGCCTTCGCGATGGTTGATGGACGTTTGTACCTTGTTGATGGCTTATTCAATGCGCTCCCGGGATTCCCGGTGAACACCGGCGGGCCCATTTCGGCGTCGCCCGCCCTGGCTGACATCGATGGCGATGGATACAGGGACATTATCGTCCTCAGCGGCTCACGTATCTGCGTCTTCAATGCGTTCGGAGTGAGCCTGGACAATTTCCCGGTTACCGTGACGGCAGGACAGCCGTTCATGTCGAACCCTATCGTTGCGGACATGGACGGAGATGGAGCGGCGGATGTGGTCGGCGTAACCGGCGACGGTGTTGTCGCCGCAGTAGGCCGCGACGGGACAATGGTGCGGGGTTTTCCCCTTGCGGCCGGTGTGGGGCACCAATCAGTCGCCGCCTTCGTCGTTGCCTCACGAACGTCGGGCGTATCTGACAAGGTGGGACTTGTTGTAGGATCATCAGACGACGGATCTGTCTCTGGATGGACCACCGGCCCGGCAGGGCTTTCATGGGCGAATCCCTGGCCGCAATACCAGAAGGATGCGCGTCATACCGGCTTCGATGCCTCACCGCTCACACCCGGACCCGCGGTATCCCAGGAGTTTTTCCCGGCAAGCCGTGCCTACAACTGGCCAAACCCCGTGTATGATGGCATCACGCGTATCCGTTACTTTATCAAGGAAAATGCCACCGTCCGGGTGAAGATCTTCGATTTTGCCGGGGACCTTGTTGCGGATCTGCCCGGGCCGGGAAACGGCGGAGTGGACAACGAAGTGGAGTGGAACGTGGGGGGTGTGCAGAGCGGGATCTACTTTGCGCGGATCGAGGCGGTCGGATCGGGGGGATCGGGAGTGAACATTGTGAAGGTTGCGGTGGTGAAGTAGAGAGTCGGTAGCTGTTGGTTGCTGGTTTGTGCGGTACCGCGATTGAAAACCATATTCGATTTCATCTGTGTACATCTTTCGTCTCTTATCCGTGTTCATCTGTGGCAATCGATTCATGAGAGCGAGGGCCCTTGCCGTTTTGCTCCTGGCCTGTTTTCAGGCCAGCGTCGCGCAAGATGACGAGTTCATCCATCCCGAGCTCGAGTGGAAGACGATCGAGACGGCTCATTTCTTTGTCCACTACCACGAAGGCGCGGAGCGGACAGGGCGCACGATTGCGAAGATCGCCGAAGAAGTCTATGGCCCGATCACCTCGTTCTACGGCCACGAACCCGATCAGAAGGTCAACTTCGTGGTGACCGACCATGACGACATTTCGAACGGCGGAGCGTACTTCTACGAGAACAAGATAGAGATCTTCGCTCCAAGCCTTGACTACGTGTTGCGCGGGACGCACAACTGGCTCCGGGATGTCGTCTCCCACGAATTCACCCACATCGTGCAGATTCAGACGGCCATGAAGTTCGGCCGAAAGCTCCCTGCGTTCTACTTCCAATGGCTGGGCTATGAATCCGAGCGGCGTCCGGACGTGTTGTATGGATATCCTGACGTCATCGTCTCGTATCCCTGGTCAGGGTTTGCCGTGCCGGTCTGGTTCGCGGAAGGCGTTGCCCAGTACAACCGAAAAGAGTTCAGGTATGATTTCTGGGATTCGCATCGGGACATGATCCTCCGGTCGTATGCGCTGGACGGGAACATGTTGACCTGGGACCAAATGGGTGTGTTCGGCAAGACCAGCCTCGGAAACGAGTCATCGTACAATGCAGGCTTCGCACTGGTGGATTACATCGCCCGGACGTATGGGGAGGCGAAGCTGACTGAGATTTCCCGGAACCTGGCTGATGTTGGCGGACTGACCGTCGACAATGCAATTGAACAGGCGGTTGGAAAGCCGGGGAAACAGGTTTACGACGAGTGGCGGCAGAGCGTGGAGAAAGACTACGCCGAGCGCGTCGCGCCGATCCGGGCGAATCTCAGGGAGGGTGCTCCGTTCCTCGAGGACTCCACGGAGGAGAGCCTGGCGCCTGCGAAGATCAAGCAATCGGGGACGATCTTTGCGCCGGGTATGAGGGGATTGCCTCCGGGAGCCATGGGAGACGCCTGTTTTCCGGCGAAGCCATCCACCGGATTTGCCAACATGTATCCCGCCTACTCTCCGGACGGCTCGAAGGTTGCGTATGTCAGCGCGAAGGGTGGCGACTACTTCGGGCTTGCTTCGCTCTACGTGTATGACTTTGGGACGAAGAAGGAGACGCTGGTTCAGTCGTTGGTGCGCACAGCTTTCAGCTGGTCGCCGGACGGGAAAGAGCTCTACTATGCCAAGAGCACGCGCGACAATCCCAACTGGAATCTGCAATTCGATATTTACCGCTACACGCTTGAGACCGAAGAAGAAGAACGCGTCACCCGGGGCCGCCGGGCGCTCGATCCGGCCGTTTCACCCGATGGCACAAAGCTGGCGTTCGTGGTCAATGGAGACGGCACCACAAACCTGGCGATGACCGCGATCGACGGCAGCGGATATCGGGTGGTCACCCCGTATGTGAACGGGGAGCAGGTATACAGCCCGCAATGGAGCCCGTCCGGGGACCGGATCATCTTTGATTATTCGATCAAGGACGGCCGTGATATTGCCAGCGTCCGCCCGGACGGTACCGACCTGAAGATGTTGATGTCCGGTCCGGATGACACGCGCGGCGGGGTCTTTACTCCCGATGGATCGCGTATTCTTTTCTCCTCAGACCGCACCGGGATCTTCAACCTCGCTTCCTTTGACATAGCGACGGGGGAGATCGCGCAGGTCACGAACGTGCTTGGCGGTGCCTTCTTTCCGACCGTGAATGCGGGGGGAGACATCATTTATTCCTCCTATACCTCGGCAGGATACAAGCTCGTCCGCATGGAAAAACCGGAAGTGATGCCGGCAGGGAAATTCGATTACATCATGGCGGCGCATCCCGGCGGCGAGGAAGCCGGTAAAATGCTGGCGATGGCTTCGGCCGGTGATCCTCCGGCTTCTCAGTTCAACTGGGAGGCGTTGCGATCTTACGACGACACGCAGCTCCCCGAAGTCACGGCGAAGCCGTACCGAAGCATTTTCAGCAGCCTCATGTTCGTACCGTTCCTGCGTGTAGACAATTACAATCCCAGCAGCACGGGGCTTGATATGCTCAAGCCCGGGCTCTACGTGTTTTCCGATGAGGTTCTCAGGAAGACAGGCTTTTTTGCCGGGATTGCGCTCAACCGGAAACTGGAGCGGGATCTCTTCCTCCAGTTTTTCTATCGGGGGAGGATCCCAATCCTGTATCAGCTCGGATTCACGCCCGTCGCCTCGCTCGAACTGTACAATGTCACCCGGAAAACGACCGGCAAGGTTACGCTCCCCGATCGTGATCCATTTGACGTGGACATCTCCTATAATCTGCTTGAGTTCGACATTGCCCTGAACGAATCCTTCGCGTCCCAGTTTACGAACGTAGAGCTTCGCTACGCGCACAGCAGGTACACCTCGGAAATCGGCAGCTTCGCTCTGGTGAACAACGCGAGGTCGGATTTGGTCGCGTCGTCCAGCGACCTTTATCTGATCGCCAACACGCTCGCTCTTGAATTCCGAACGCGGGCGATCTTCCCGGCGAGCACGATGGAGATCAACCCGATCGGGCGGAAGGTGAGCTTGAAATTCACGCAGGAGTTCAATCAATACAATGGGGCGGGGAATTACGAGATCTCTTCGACCGGCCTGTTGCGTCCCGTGTACGAGCCTGTCAATTTCCTGCGGGTGGAGTTGAACTGGCGCGAGTATCTTCCTTTTTTCTTCAAGAACCACACGCTCACCACGTGGGTGCGGGGAGGGACCACCATCGGTCCTCCTGTGGACGAATTCTTCAATCTTTACGCGGGCGGGTTGGTGGGGATGAAGGGGTATTCGTATTATTCGCTCGGCGGGAATGAACTTGCCGCGCTTGGCCTTGCGTACCGCTTCCCGATCGCTAGCTCGATGGATTTCCGGCTGTTGCATATCTATTTTGACAAGCTGTACGCTTCCGTGTATGGCGATATTGGGAATACGATGACGGCGGGGGCTTCAAACGCGTGGGAGAAGTACCCGGGGGAGAAGAAGCTCAAGACCAATGCGGGCATGGAGCTGCGACTCGAATCGTTCTCGTACTACGCATTGCCGACGAGGGTATTCTTCAATGCGGTGTACGGGTTCACCGAATTCAAGCGTTATCTTCCGAACGGGCTTCCGCCGGTGATCTACGGAAAAGAGTGGCGGTTCTATTTCGGCGTGTTATTCGGTTTTGATCTCGACTAAGCATCCAGGCAACTTCCATGACATTCACTCTGGAGAAACGCCTCATGAACCGTCAGCTCACCAGCATGGCGACGCGCGCGATCTTCACGTTAGCATTGATTGTTACTCTCTGTCCGCGAGTGCTGTCGGAGGAGAAGCCGATGGTTCCGGTGAAGGAGGGCATGCCGGAGAGTGCGGTGCGCCTGTCGGGGAATCTCCGCGTCGACCTGTTCGGTTTTGAGCGTTTGCCTTCGCAGGAGAAGCCGGCGGTCCAGCAGGATGTAACGAAAACCGGATCGCGAAAGTCGCCATGGATCGCCGCGGGCCTGTCGCTGGTACTCCCGGGTTCGGGGGAGTTCTATGCGGAGAGTTACTGGAAGTCGGCGGTGTTCCTCGCGGTCGAGGTTGCTGCCTGGGCGCTCGCATACACATTTGACAAAAAGGGCGACGATCAGACAGATTCTTTCCAGAGTTACGCGAATCAGCACTGGATCGTGAACCAGTACGCGCAGTGGACGCTTGACAATGCCACGACGATCAATCCCACGGTGGACGTGGCGCCGTACAAGGATCCGGTCACCGGGGTTATCGTGAACGGGGTTGTGAATTGGACGAGGCTGAACCAGTTGGAGAGTGCGTTGGGGAACTGGTATTCGCACAATCTTCCGCCGTACGGGGAACAGCAGTATTACGAGTTGATCGGGAAGTATCCGCAATTCAATCAGGGGTGGGACGATGCCAATCTTGCCTTACCGGGTGAGTACGATGTGATCAAGGCGAACCTGACACCGAATTATCAGTACTATTCGGGCGAGCGGGGGGAGGCCAATGAATATTACGACAAAGCTTCCACGTTCGTCACGGTAGCGATCGTCAACCACATTGTCAGTGCGCTTGATGCTGCCTGGTCTGCGGGGACATACAACAAGGTCCATGCGGAGGTCCGGATGCAGGCCATTCCTGCGGGGGGCTATTATGCGCACGTGCCGGTGTTGAAGGTACGCTACGGATTTTGAGTCAGCGTGAGGTAGCGGGGCGCTGGCAGCCTGGCTGGATCTGACAAGTCCGCCGGTCTACTTCGGCACCTTCAGCAAAACAACCACCGCCCCGATGAGGAAAAAAATGTTCGCCGCCCAGGCCGTCAGCAACGGGTTCACGTCTCCGTTGTAACCGAAGACCTGCGTTACCTTCATGAGGATCAAATAGACAAAGCAGATGAGCAGGCTGACGCCCAACTGCACCCCCACCCCCCCGCGACGCTTCACCGAGGAGAACGGCACTCCGAACAACACGACGATCACGGTGGCGAACGGAAATGAGATCTTGCTGTAAAAGTCGACCTGCCATTGCGCGACATCCTGCCCGGCCCGCTGCTGGTTCTGAATGAATTGCTTCAGGGAATAATAGTCCATCTCGTCCGGCTTCTCCTGTTTCTTCCTCAAGTCGTCCGGATTGAAGTGCAATCTCCCCGCCGGCTGAACCTGGAATTGTTCCATCCGCTCATTTCCATCGCTGAACCACCGGCGCGTGCCGTTGTTCAGGATCCACGCACGAGCCGTCGAGTCCCAGGACATGCTTACGGCATCGACACGTTCTGCCATGACCGTCGGGTCACGCGGATCAAAATCCTGAATGCTGACGCGCGATGCGGTCTCACGGCTGTCGTCAAAGTAGCCGATCGACAGGATGCGGGTGGGACTGTCCTGGACGTAAATGTTCGCTCCGGACGCCATGATGACGTCCTTGTGCAAATAGGTCCGCTCGATCGCGAACTTCTTCTTGTTGGCAAACGGGACCACCCATCCGTTGAAGTACACGGAGAGCGCGCTGACGATGAGCGCGACGATCACGAACGGAACCATGATCCGATACAGGCTCACGCCCGTGGATTTCATGGCCGTCAATTCGTTCTGCGTTGAAAGGCGTGCGGTGACAAAGAGGCTCGCCAGCAGCATGGCGACCGGAATGATCAGTTTGATGATCTCCGGAACGAAGAACAGGTAGTATTGCGCGATGATACCCCAGCCCGCCTGCCTGTCGATGAAATCGTCCAGTTTCTCCATCGCGTCGATCACGATGAAGACCACAAGAACCGCGACCAGCGCAAAGAGGGCGGTGGTCGTAAACTGGCGAACGATGTAGCGGTCGAGGAATTTCATTCGTCTGCCAACTCCCGTTGCTCGTCCTGCAGCCGTATACGCCAGCGCCGCGGTACAAGCTTCTGCAAGAACGACCAATCGATAAGCAGTGTCTCCCGCGCTGTGCGGAAAGTCAGGTAAGCGCCCATGAGACCGATCAGGATGTTGGCGATCCACATTCCCACGAAGGGGGAGACCAGATTGCGGTCGGCCAGCTTCTCCCCGCCTATCAGGCATGCCCAGTAGAGAACGAAGAAACCAAGGCTGAGCGTCGCGGCAATGCCAAATCCTCCCCGCCGTGCCATGATCCCAAGGGGAACGCCGACGAGAACGAAGACAATGCAGGCAGCGGGAATCGAGTATTTCTTGTAGATCTCCACAAGGTACTGGTCCGCCTCGCGTTCGACGTTCTGCAGCCGGAACAGGTACGTTGCCACGCTCGTATTCATCATCCGTGCGCGAATGAGCGCGGCCGTGGCGGAGAAATCGGGACGGGAGGCAACCGGGATGGCCGTGCTGTCGAGCCCTCCGCTCAATTTGAAACGCATGTCCCGTTCTACGGCGCTCCGGAACTCATCTTTCAGGTGCTCCCGGGTGGTCCTCAGGCTGTCCACGATCACGCGCATGGCCTGGGAGCTCAATTCGCGGTCACCGCGTGTGAAGGCGCCCGTCGAGGAGCGTTCGAAATCGAATCCTTCAACGTCCATCGCGATTCTGTGGGTAACGAACCGAATGCGGCGATACTCAGTCATCTTCTGCACGTCCAGCTCATGAATCTCGCCTTGCCGGAGATCCATGATCAGCTTGCGGTAATCCGGGGAAAACGAAATGCTCCCGCGTTCGGCGGTGACCACAATATTGCTCACGGGGTTCGTATAGTCATACAGCCTGATCCCCTCAAGATTGTTTGTTCTGGCGAACGTCTTGCGGACCAGGATGCTGTAACCGGGAATATCCTGTGAGAAGACGCCGTTCACCAGAGTCAGGGTCGGCTTCTTTCGGCGGATATCCACCATCAACGTTTTCAACCGGTAGTTGGATTCCGGAAGCACGTAGTTGTTGAAGTACACGAGAAGGAGCGCCACGATAACGCCGGCGATCAACACAGGTGTAAGCATGCGGTAGAGGCTTACTCCGCCCGCTTTCATCGCCGTAATTTCGTTCTTTGAGGAAAGATCACCGAAGGCCATCAGGGTGGCTACCAGAACGGACATTGGTACGGCAAGCACCAGCATCCAGGACAGGTTCAACGCGATCAGTTCGATAATGACCCATGCGTTTAGCCCTTTCCCCACAAGCTGGTCGATGAATTTCATGATGAACTGGAGAAGGAACAGGAACATGAGCGTCGAGACGGAGAACAAGAACGGTCCCGCATGTGCCCTGAGGATGTACCGGGGAAGGAGCGCCCGTTGATGAAGGAGAGGGACATTCATAGAGCAATGTAGCGTATGAGAGGGTTAATTTCAATATACGCGGTGGGTGCCTGGTTTCAGCTTTTGGAAAGGCGAGAAGGGACGTGGACAGAGGCAAGCACAGAAATTGGGTATCGGTGGGCGATCGCTTCGCAGGAGGGTCTTCAAAGTCCAAACTCGAAAATCCAGAATTCAAAATGCCTGTTGTACCGACGATAGGGCTCGAACCTATGACCCCCAGATCCACAATCTGGTGCTCTAACCAACTGAGCTACGTCGGCATGAACTCAATATACTCAAAAAGCCGTAGAATCGCAATGATAACAGGGGCTGGAGGCAGAGTTCGTGAGTTCCACCTTTCTTTCAACACAGACCTCTGCGTATCTGGGAATCACAAGTGACGGTCGTTGTTCAATCGTTGCTATGATTGCTTCTGACGCTCGGTTGCCGTATTTTAGAAAACATTCCTCTTTGACTAGGATATACCACTGCCCATGCCCGAAGACAAGATCATCGAACCAAGACTTCTCCGTGGATTCAGGGATTATCTGCCCGCTCAGATGAACGCGCGCCTGAAGATGATTGCCACGATTCGGCGCGTCTATGAACTGTACGGGTTCCTCCCGCTGGAAACTCCGGCACTCGAGTACCGCATCACGCTGATGGGGTACGGCGAGGAAAATACGAAACAGATCTTCGATTTCGAGAACCCTGAGGAAGAACATGTGGCACTCCGGTTCGACCTCACCGTTCCCCTGGCGCGCGTCGTGGCCCAGTATCCAGACCTGCCGCTGCCATTCCGACGCTACCAGGTGGGACCCGTGTGGCGGGCCGACAAACCCGACCCCGGACGCTTCCGGGAGTTTACGCAGTTCGACATTGATTCGGTAGGCACATCATCGCTCGCCGCGGACGCGGAGATCCTTCTCGGGATGCACGACACGTTGCGCGCCCTGGGTATTGAAAGATTCCTGATCCGCTTCAGCGACCGGAAGGTGCTGAACAGCCTCCTCGATTACTCGGGCATCCCGCGCGACATGTCGCACGGCGTCTTTCGCGTGCTGGACAAGCTGGACAAGATCGGCCTGGACGGGGTGACAGCCGAATTAACCCTGGGCCGCGTTGATGCGTCGGGCGACAAGATTTCAGGACTCAAGTTGAGCCAGCAGCAGGTGGATCATATCAAACAGTTCCTCGCCGTTCCGAAAGGAACCAGGCGGGAGGTACTTGCATCCCTTGGCCGGCTGTTTGCTGATGTGGCTTCTGCCAGGGAAGCCCTCGACGAGCTTGGCACGATATGCGACGCCCTTGAAGTCATCGGAATTCCCGATGAGCGTGTGGCGCTTGATCCGAGTCTGGCGCGTGGTCTCGAATATTACACCGGCCCCGTTTTCGAGGCGGTACTTCTTGATGCCCCCGAATTCGGGTCGGTCTTCGGTGGCGGGCGTTACGAGGGATTGGTGGAGCGCTTCCTGGGCCGCAAGCTCCCTGGCGTGGGTGCCTCGATCGGCGTGGACCGCCTGCTGGCAGCGATGCAGAAACTGGGGCTTGCCGAACTTGCGGCGTCTACCGCTCTGGTCCTCGTTACGGTCATGGAGCCGGCGCGGATTGCGGAATATCAGAGACTGACGTGGGAGCTCCGCCAATCGGGAATCAACACCGAACTCTACCTCGGAGAGGAAAAAGGCCTGGGCAAACAACTCCAGTATGCCAATCGGCAGCAGATCCCGGTCGCCCTTATTGTGGGGAGCGATGAGTTCGCAAAGAACGAAATCACTCTCAAGGACCTGAAGCTGGGTGGACTGCTGCAGGACAAGAAGAAGAGTACATCCGGCAAGGAACGGGAGGAGTGGCTGAAACTGTCCCGAACGGCTCAGGTGACAGTGCCTCGCGACCAGCTGCTTCAGAAGGTGAAGGAGATGCTCGCACGGCCAACGCCGACACCTGAACCGGGTCGGTAGTCATTCAGGACAATGCAGCATAAGCAGAGAATCACTGTACGAGAGAAACGACGATTATGGCTATTACACTTGACGGCTCATCGTTAACGATCGAAAAGCTGGTCCGCATTGCCCGCGGGGGAGAAGAAGTCACGCTCGATCCCGAGGCGGCCAGGCGGATCGCCGCCTGCCGAGCGATGCTTGAAGAGAAGCTCCAGGCTCACGAGATCATGTACGGGACCAATACCGGCATCGGTGAGTTCTCCGAGGTCGTGCTGAACGAGGAGCAGGTGAAGCAGTTCCAGCGGTACCTCATTTATAATCATGCCGCCGGGATTGGTGAACCGGCGCCGATTGAGCATATCCGTGCGGCCATGGCGGGCAGGATCAATGTGCACGCGCACGGGAATTCCGGCTGCCGGCCCGAGATCACGCTGACGCTCGTGGCCATGCTCAACAAGGGCGTGACTCCCGTCGTTTGTCAGAAGGGATCGGTGGGCGCAAGCGGAGATCTCGCACCCATGGCGCAAATGGCACTGCTGCTGATGGGTGAAGGGGAAGCGTTCTACAAAGGGGAGCGCATGCCCGGAAAAATGGCAATGGACCGTGCAGGAATTCCCGTCCCCGGTCTCATGGCGCGGGATGGCCTTGCGGCGATCAACGGCTCAAACTTGCTGACCGCGATGAGCGGGCTTCAACTCTACGATATCGACCGGTGGCTGCGACAGGCGGAAATCGCTTGTGCCATGACGCTC
>JAGDMJ010000530.1 GCA_017860555.1 Bacteroidota bacterium | reverse complement strand
TTTTCTCGTCATCGGGTCAGGGATCGCCGGACTTTCGTATGCCCTGAAGGTTGCCGATCTTGGCTCCGTTGCCGTGATCACGAAGAAGGAAAAAGCAGAATCGAACACCAACCTTGCCCAGGGAGGAGTGGCGGCGGTGATGTCGAAGGTCGATTCGTTCGACCTTCATGTGCGTGACACGCTTGCCACGGGGATGGGGCTGTCGCACGAGGACGCGGTACGGATCATGGTCGGCGAGGGCCCCGACCGATTGCGCGAGCTTATACAAGTCGGGGCGCAATTCACGCGGAAGGACGGTGCCCTGGACCTTGGCAGAGAAGGAGGGCATTCAACGAACCGCATCGTGCATGCCGCCGATCTGACGGGAAGGGAAATCGAACGTGCTCTGTTGCATGCCATCGCCAATCGCCCCAATGTCCGCGTGTTTGAAAACCACATCGGTGTGGAGCTTCTCACTGAACACCAGGCGGAGACGCATGTCGATATGGCCCGGGGGAACATACATTGCTGGGGGGCGTACGCGTACAACAGCGCCGCGAATCGTGTGGACACCTTCATCGCGAGGGTCACGCTGCTGGCGACCGGAGGGCTGGGACAGGTCTACATCCACACCACGAATCCGCTGATCGCAACCGGAGACGGCGTGGCCATGGCATTCCGGGCAGGCGCCAGGATCGCGAACATGGAGTTCGTGCAATTTCATCCGACGACGCTGTTCAATTCGGGAAGCCCCTCCTTTTTGATCTCCGAGGCTGTCCGTGGTTTCGGCGGCGTGCTGAAGCTGCAGAGTGGCGAGGAGTTCATGCAACGCTACGATGAACGCAAGTCCCTCGCGCCGAGGGATATCGTGGCGTATGCCATCGACACCGAGTTGAAGCGCCGCGGCGAAGAATATGTCTGGCTGGACCTTCGGCATCTTCCTGCAGAGCGCGTGCGCGAGCATTTCCCCCACATCTACTCGACGTGTCTTTCGAAGTACAAGATCGATATCACCGCGGAGCCGATCCCCGTGGTCCCGGCCGCCCACTATTCGTGCGGCGGCGTCGTCACCGACGTGGATGGCAGGACCTCGATTCGGGGCCTGTACGCGGCCGGTGAGGTCAGCATGACGGGGGTTCACGGCGCGAACCGCCTGGCAAGCAACTCTCTCCTGGAAGCGCTTGTCTTTTCAGACCGGGCCGCGGAATGCGCGGGTGATGCCTTGGAAGAGAACGGCGGGGCAATCCCGGCTATCCGGGAGTGGGATGACAGCGGCACCCTGAATGCGGATGAGTGGATCCTCATTTCTCACAACCGCCGGGAGATTCAACAGATCATGTGGGATTATGTCGGTATTGTTCGCTCCACACTTCGGCTCGAACGCGCGCAGCGTCGCATGGAACTTATCCGGCAGGAGGTGGAGAGTTTCTACAAACGGACAAAGGTGACGGAGCCGCTCGTTGAACTCCGGAATCTCGCACAATGCGCGAACCTTATCATACGGAGCGCCATGGCCCGGAAGGAATCGCGCGGGTTGCATGTGACAACCGATCACCGGGAACGCGATGATGCGAGGTACAAGTGCGACACGGTCATTGAATGACCAGGGTCTCGCCCGGGAGCATCGGGAGAAATTGGTACAGGGTAGGAATGTCGCGACGACGGCTCTGCTGTTGTTTCGGCGACAGATTTGTCGTATATTTATCTTTTCTCTGTCACGGCGAAGGCTGTCATGAAAAAGAACGAGCTGGACAAACCGCGATGCCATTGTGCGGTGTTCGGAGTATTTGGACATCCGTTGGCGGCGCAGATGACTTACTACGGCCTGCTTGCCCAGCAGCACAGGGGGCAGGAAGGGTCCGGCATGGTCACGGCGGAGTACGACCAGGGTGCGGGGAAGGTCCGGTTCCATGGCCACAGAGCGTTTGGCCTTGTGGACGATGTCTACAAAGACCCGAGCGTGCTCACCGATATCCTGAAAGGGGACCGGGCGATAGGCCACAACCGCTACTCCACCGCAGGCGCCTCGAACAACAAGGCAAACATCCAGCCACTCACCGTCCTTTATAAGTCAGGCCATATTGCGATCGCTCATAACGGGAACCTGACCAACTTTCGCGCCATTCGCAAGAGGCTCCAGGATGAGGGAACGATCTTCCAGACAACCTCGGATACAGAGGTCATCCTCCACCTGATCGCCCGCAGCAAGGAGAAAGAACAGATCGAGCAGATCCGGGACGCGCTGTCGCAGATCCGGGGGGCATTCTCGCTGGTCATTCTTACGGAGCAGGGACTGATCGCGGCGCGCGACCATAGCGGGTTCCGTCCTCTCGCCATCGGGAAGAAAGGAGAGGCCTTCGTCGTGGCCTCGGAAACGGTCGGCTTTGACATCATCGACGCGGAATATGTTCGGGATGTCCAGCCGGGCGAACTCGTTGTGCTCGACGAGAGAAGCGGGAGGACCGGGGAGGTAACTTCACTCCGGATTGACGACAGGCCGACCGCTCCTCACCACTGTATTTTTGAGTATATCTACTTTTCACGCCCGGATAGCCAGATCTTCGGACACAGCGTCGACAAAGTGCGCCGCCGGCTCGGAAAGAACCTCGCCAATAGCCGCCCGGTCGTTCCACGGGACCCCGACGACAAAATCGTGGTCATCAACGTCCCTGATTCCAGCAATACCGCCACGATGGGCTACGTGCAGCAGACCAACAAGAACGGAGGGAACGCAAAGCTCGAGATCGGGTTCATCAGAAGCCACTATGTCGGGAGGAC
>JAGDMJ010000529.1 GCA_017860555.1 Bacteroidota bacterium | reverse complement strand
ATATCTTCCGTGTTTTCCCGGAAGATCACCATGTCGATCAGTTCCGGATGCTTGACGGGGGAGGGGACGCCATTAAAATAACGGATCGGGCGGAGGCAGACATAGAGGTCGAGCATCTGCCGCAAAGCGACGTTGATGGAGCGGATGCCGCCACCCACCGGGGTGGTCAGAGGCCCTTTGATGGCGACGGTGTACTCCTTGATGGCTTCCAGTGTATCATCGGGAAGCCAGGTCCCTTCACCGTAGACCTGATTAGATTTTTCCCCCGCATACACCTCAAACCACGCGATGGATCGGGCGCCCTTGTAGGCTTTGGCGACCGCCGCGTCGAAGACAAGCTGCGAAGCGCGCCAGATATCCGGTCCTGTCCCATCTCCCTCAATAAAGGGAATGATCGGATTGTCCGGGACCCGGAGTACTCCCTCCTCGATGGATATCTTCCGTCCGGCAACAGGCGGATTCAGCTTCGTGTACTTGGACATGGTTCATGGTCTCCTTATGGTTGGATATTGCGGCGGATCCGTTCGCCATTCTCGGCCATGGATCGTCCGGTATACGATTTCAGCATCGGGGCAAAACGAATGGCGTCTCCCACATAACGTGGAACGATATGAAGATGAAAATGGAAGACCGACTGCCCTGCAATCCGACCGTTGTTCGAGAAGACATTGAAACCCTCCAGGTCGAATGTTTTGACCAGCGCGCGAGCCACGATTTGTGTCGCATGCATGATGTCGTGGAAGCTCTGTTCCGGAAGGGTCAGGAAGTCAACGCAGTGCGATTTCGGTATGACCAGTGCGTGCCCGAAGTGGATGGGGCGAATGTCCAGCATCGCCAGCACGTTGTAGGTCTCATATAGTATCTCGGCCGGCGATTCCTTCTGTACGATTCTGCAAAAGATACAATCCATCGGAAAATATAAGAAAAAGAGCGGGGAAAGGCAATCAACCTTTTGCCACGTGAGGAGGAGAGAGCACAGGGCCCTCCGTCCGCCCTGATGACACATCTCGGTGTTCGCTCATGCGCACAGCGTCAAAGCAGTGTACGGGTGGATCCGAGGCCGGTCCCCACGCCTCAGTGTTCTCTCTGCGGCCTCCATGGCCGAGTTGTGCCCGGGCGTCAAGATTCGTCCGACGCGGTCTTCCTCTCGCGTTCTGACAATGGTGGAACAGAGGTTGCTTTTTACGGCCAGTTTCTCTACATTTTAACGATTTTCCTGAACACCCAATCCAAAGGAGCAACCATGAGACGCATCTATCCCATTACCATCCTCCTGCTCGTGGCGGTCTTCTTCTCGACGACCGGTTTTCAATGCGGTTCAGCGGAGTTGACCAGCGCGAAGTTGTACATCACTCAGAAGCAGTATGACAAGGCCGAAGCAAGCCTGATAAAGGAAGTGGAGAAGAACGATAAGAATGAAGAAGCATGGTTCCTGCTCGGCCAGGTCCGGATGGAGATGAAGCGGTACGACCAAATGCTCGACGCGTACAAAAAGGCCCTGGAGGTTTCCGATGTTCACAAGGCGGAGATCAGCCGGAACCGTCTTGCCATTTGGGCGATGATGTACAACGAAGGGGTCAAGAACTACAATGTTGGAAAAGACAGTGCGGGCGCGTACGACAAGGCACTCGAACAGTTCAACACCGCCATTGCCATGGAACCTGATAGCGCCGGAACGTATTATGTCGCTGCAATGGCCCACTTTGCAAAGAAGGACTACCAGAAGAGCTCAGAGATGCTCCAGACGGCTCTGGAGAAGCAGCCCAATTTCGCCGATGCGGCAAAATTCCTGGGACAGGTGGAGTACCAGCTCGCCAGTGAACGCCAGGCGGCCAATGATGAAGCCGGAGCCCAGAAGCATTTTGCCACCGCGATGAAGGGGTTTGAGACCGCCTACGCGGCCAACCCGAACGATGCAGAGAATATCACGAACCTGATCGACGTCTACGAACGTACCAAGAATGCCGACAAGGCATTGAATCTAACCAGGTCGGCTGTGGAAAAGGATCCGACCAACAAGACCTTCCGGTACGCGTACGGCGTTTTTCTGCTGAAGCAGGAGAACTACCAGCAGGCCATTGAGCAGTTCGACGCGGCCCTGAAGATTGATCCTGATTATGCCGACGCGCGGTACAATCTCGGCGTCTCCTATCTAAACTGGGGAGTCAATCAGAAGGAAGAGAGTGACAAGAAGGTGGAAGCTGAGGCGGCGGCCTCGGGGAAGAAAGGGAAGGCGAGGGACATAAAGGCGGATGAAAGCTACAAGGAGAAGTTCAAGCGGGCCCTTCCGTATCTCGAGAAGAGCGTGGAATCCCGCCCGGATGACGCGGGGCTCTGGCAGTCGCTTGGACGCCTGTACGCGATACTCAATATGTCCGACAAGTCGCAGGCTGCTTTCGAAAAGTTCGACAGTCTCACCAAAAAATAGCGAGAGTTGACACGCATGGCCCCGCCTTCGTGGCGGGGCTTTTTTTTTAGAGGAGAATGACCATGGCGGAACAACAACCGGCGGGACAACAGATCAATATTGAGCTCGGTGAGAAAGAAGCCGAGGGAATCTATTCCAATCTGGCGATCATCACCCATTCGCCGGCCGAATTCATCATCGATTTTACGCGGGTGCTGCCCGGCGTGCCAAAAGCGAAAGTGCATGCCCGGGTGATCATGACAGTCCAGCACGCCAAACTGCTGCTGCGGGCGCTTGAGGACAACATTAACAAGTTCGAGCTCAAGTTTGGTGAGATCAAGATCCATGGGGAGGGGC
>JAGDMJ010000528.1 GCA_017860555.1 Bacteroidota bacterium | reverse complement strand
GCGGGCCGCACCACCACGGTGGAGAAATTCTCCCGATGGAAGAGGTCATTGGCGACTTTCCGGATCGATTCCGGCGTGACCGCATCGATCTTTCGAAGGACGCTGTCGAGAGGGATGTGAGACCCATAGTAGAGCTCGCCGCTCCCGAGCCGCATCATGCGGCCGGACATATTCTCCAGGCCGAGCATGAGATTCCCCTTGATCTGGGATTTTGTCCTCTCGAGTTCTCCTTTCGAGACCGGCTTCGCTTTCAACAGAGCAAGTTCTTTGTAGACAAGCTCAATGGCCGGGGAAATTTTCTTGGTGTCCGTTCCGATGTAGGCGCCGAACACCCCGGTGTCGCTCAACATGGTGACGAACGAGTACACGGAATATGCAAAGCCATGCTTTTCCCGGATGACCTGGTAGAGGCGAGAACTCATCCCCTCGCCGAGAAGGCCGTTCAATACGAGCAGAGGATAGCGGTCGGGATGCCTGATGCTGTACCCCACGGTCCCGAGACAGATATGTGCCTGCTTGATCGACTTCGGGTATTCAAGTTCCCGCCCCTTGTGGGCATCCGGCGGGCCGGGCAGGCGGCTGTACATGCCGGAGGCTGTACTGTAGCGTTTGAAATATCTCCCCGCAAGCTTGACGAGTGCTTTGTGGTCGACGTTGCCGGCCGCGGCCACCACGATCCGGGACGGATGGTAGTGCGCCGCCACATGAGCCTGCAAATCCTCCCGCCCAAACCGGCGAAGGTTTTCTTCCGTGCCGATGATAGGATAGCCAAGAGAGTGGTTGGGAAAGAGAGCTTTTTCGAAGTAATCGTGGATGATGTCCTCGGGGTCGTCCTCGGCATTCTTGAGCTCCTCGATCACCACCAGCTTTTCCTTTTCCAGTTCATGGCGTCGGAACGTGGCGTTGAGCAACAGGTCCGAGAGGACATCCATCGACTGCGGCACATGGGTATCAAGAACACGCGCGTAAAAACATGTCTGTTCCTTGGTCGTGAACGCATTCAGGTATCCGCCGAGAGATTCAAGGCTCTGTGCGATCTCCTTCACGCTCCTCTTCTTGGTCCCTTTAAAGACCATGTGCTCAAGGAAGTGACTGATTCCGTTTTGCTCCGGGGATTCGTCGCGCGAGCCCACATCGGCCCAGATCCCGAGTGAGACAGATCGCACATACGGAATGGATTCACTCACGACCCGGACGCCGTTGTCCAGTGTGCTCTTCTGGTAGTGAGAATCCGGTGTGTGTGCGTACGAGCGACTGGCCGTCTTGGACGTGGTCGGCATGAACCCTTCTGGAAAAATCGTTCCCGAGCCTGGATGATTCAGTTGTGCCAGAAAATATATCCATTTCGGCTGCTAGAGTCAAGGCGATGATCTTGCCGAACGACGCCTTCCGAAGTGCGGAGTCCGGGGTTTGCATCCCTTTCCTTTTTTTGATATCATAGTTGGCATCTTTTCTCCTTACAACCGTCTGACGCATGCTGCTCGACATCCTGATCTGTTTCACCCTCCTCTACTCCCTGCAGATTCTCCTTTATACTGTCGCGGCATGGCGCTCCCGGTACGGTTTCAATCGTTCCTATCGTCCTTCCGTCTCGATCATCATCGCGGCGCGTAACGAGGAAGAGAATATCGCCCGCTGTCTGGATTCGATGGCACGCCTGACATATCCCCCGGAACTGCTGGAGATCATCGTGGTCGATGACCGCTCCCAGGACGGGACACGCTCCATTGTCAACCGGTACGACACCATCTGCCCGCGGATCTCCGTTGTGACCACCATGCCGGAGGAAGGCAACCTGCGGGGCAAGACGAACGCCGTGACCCACGGGATCGAGGCATCGACCGGTGAAATCATCATGTTCACCGATGCAGACTGCACCGTTCCGCAAGGGTGGGTCGAGGAAACGGTCAAGTACTTTGTGCATGACAAGGTGGGTGTCGTGGCAGGATTCACGTCCTTGAATGCCAGGAACTGGTTCGGGGCCATGCAGGCCATCGACTGGTTCGCGCTGTTCTCGGTGGCAGCCGCGATGATCAGGATGCACTTCCCTGTCACCGCGGTCGGCAACAACCTGTCGGTCCGACGGGCCGCATATAATGCTGTAGGCGGATACAGGGCGATCCCCTTCAGCGTAACGGAGGATTACGCGCTCTTTCACGCTATCACGACGCAGACGCATTTCAGCGCCCGTCTCCCGCTCGATCCCACGATCGTGGTCCAAAGCCAGCCCTGCGAAACCCTGAGGGATCTGTACCGCCAGAAGAAGCGCTGGTTCACAGGCGGGCGGGACATGGAGTTCAGACATCTCCTGATTTTCAGTCTCTCGTATGTCACCAACCTGTTGATACTCCTGGGGATACTTCTGACCGGGTCAGGTGTCGCGTGGGGTGCGCTGGGCATCAAGAGCGTAGTTGATCTTCTGATGTTGATCCCATCGGTGAGGACCTTTCGCCGATGGCCTCTCCTGCTTTACTTCCCCATTTTCGAGATCTACTACTTCTTTTATGTGCTGTATTTTCCGCCGCTTGTCTTCATGAGGGGAACCGTGGTGTGGAAAGAGCGGTCATTCCGGGACGCATCTACGAAATGAAAAACCCCACGGGGTAACCGCGGGGTTTTTCCATTGCACCTCTTGTGATTTACGAACGAGCTCGCGCGCTGGCAATGCCCAGGCGCTTCAGCTTGTACCGGAACGTCTGCTCCGTCATCCCGAGGAACTGCGCAGCCTTGGACTGGTTGAAACCGAACTTCTCCAGAGACCGTTCGATG
>JAGDMJ010000527.1 GCA_017860555.1 Bacteroidota bacterium | reverse complement strand
AACGAACAACCAGAGGGCCTTCCATGATCTCCACTCCTGCAAGAGCGATCCGCTGAATCTTCACATCTCCGGGCATCCTGTAGCTTCGGGTCCCGTCGCCCAGGTCATCGGACATAACCAGTTCCTGTGTTTCCCGGTTGACCACCACCCGCATCCCGGTCTGTTCCGTGACCGCCTTTTCACGCGCGTATCGGAAGACATTCAGAACGTCGCGAGCCGCGGTCCGTAGATGGATCGAAGCCGAGCCGCGAGACAGCGATGGATAGGACACGGCCAGGGCCAGTGCGATGACGAGCACCACCATCAAAAGCTCCAGCAAAGTGAAGCCCTGGTTTCGACGCCGGTTCATCAAACCTCATTTCCAGCTGCAGATGTCGTCATCTCCGCCATCTGCGCCATCCGCGCCCATCGAGTAAATGTCGTAATCGCCGTGCAGCCCGGGCGAGCGATAGGCGTACAGCCTGCCCCACGGGTCTTTCGGCAGATCCTTCGAGAGATACGGTCCCCTCCAGGAGTCGTTGCCCGGGTTCCGGATCAGGCTCTCCAGCCCTTCGCTTGACGTGGGGAAGCGCCCGACATCAAAGGAATACAACTGCAGTGCCCCTTCAAATTCCTTGATCTGTATTTTGGCGATCTGGTCCTTTCCCTTGGCGAGCTTGTCGTAAACTCTTGGTCCAACTACCGCCGCCAAAAGGCCCAGAATCACCAGCACCACAATCAGCTCAATGAGTGTGAAACCCTTCTCCGACCTGCGGTCCTCATTGTTCCTATGCATTTCGTTCCTCCTGGCGGAGCCTTTGACAATCCGCCACGCGTCACAGCGGTATGTCGTTGATGCTGAAAATCGCCATGAGCATCGAGACCACGATGGTCCCGATGACGATACCCATCAGCAGAATCAGGGCCGGCTCAAAAAATGCGATGAGGTTCTTGACGCTGTTCCGAACCTCCAGGTCGTACACTTCAGCGACCTGGATCAGCATGCCGTCAAGTTTTCCCGATTCTTCCCCGACTTCAATCAGGTGCATCGCTAGAGGCGGGAAGACTCCGCTCTGCTTCATCGGCTGCGTAATTCCTTCCCCCTTTTTGATGCCGTTCCGGATCGGCTCGATTGTCGTGGCGATGCTCTGGTTCCCTATGATCTCCCGCACGATGGTCATCGATTGCAGGAGCGGCACTCCGCCGTGAAGCAGCGTTCCGAGAGTGCGCGAGAAACGGGCTACCTCGATCTTCCTCATCACCGAGCCGACCATGGGAACGCGCAGCAGCCACCGATCCAGTTTCATGCGTCCCTCACTGCTGTCGCGGAATCGTTTGAGATAAACAATCGTGATAACAAGCGCAATCAGGACGGCCCACCAGTAGTGTGTGATGATATTGCTCAGACCTCTCAAGACTGCCATAGGCAGAGGGAGCGGGACCCCCATGTCGTCGAAAATCGAGGTGAATCTCGGGACGACGAACAGGGTTAGAATTGTCACACTCACCAGCCCGACAACCGAGAGGAGTACGGGATATATCATCGCGCTCACGATGTACGATCGTAATTCCTGGATGGATACCAGGTAGTCCGAAAGCCGCCCGAGTATCTCCTCGAGCGCTCCTCCCGCTTCCCCGGCCTTCACCATACTGACGTACACTTTGGGGAATACCGCCGGATATTTTGCCAGCCCTTCGGAGAACGATTTACCCCCCTTCACCTCTTTCAGCACATCCTGAACCACCTCCGCCATTGCCGGGCTCTCGGCGAGCTGGCCGAGAACCGTGAGGCTGCGGTCCAGGGGGAATCCAGCACGTACAAGCGTGTGCAATTCCTGTGTGAAGACGAGGAGGTCCTTGTGCCGTACTTTCTTCTTTTTCCACGGCCATTCGAATTCACGCTTGAGAAGCGCCTGCCCGCCGGTGGCGCCGATCCGGACAGGCAGAAGCCCCATTTCCTGGAGCCTCAGGGATACGGTCCCGTCGTCCGCGGCTTCCATCGTCCCCTCGACGATCTTCCCTTCAAATGTGCTTGCCTGGTAGCTGTAGGACGGCATCGGTCACCTGTTAAGTTTCCTGGGTCACGCGCAGAACTTCGGCGATGCTCGATATGCCCTGACGCACCTTGAGCCAGCCGTCATCCCGAAGAGAACGCATCCCGTTCTCTGTTGCTTTCTTCCTGATCTGGTTCGAATCCGCCTTCCCCACCGTGAGCTTGCGGATATCGTCGGTGATGTTCATCAATTCGTATATGCCGACGCGTCCCACAAAGCCGGTATTGCTGCAATTTTCGCAGCCGCGCCCTTCAAAGAAACGGTCGGTGCCATTCCTGCGGTCGCCGCGCCTGAACCCGATTTCGTCCAGCATCTCCGGGACGGGGAACACCTCGCTTTTACAGGAAGGGCAGATAACCCGGACCAGCCGCTGGGCCAGCACCCCGAGGAGCGATGAGGCGATCAGGTAATCCTGAGCCCCCATATCGATAAGCCGGGTAATGGCGCTCGGCGCATCGTTGGTGTGCAGCGTGGAGAAGACGAGATGCCCGGTTAGCGCGGCGCGTATCGCGATCTCGGCCGTTTCGAGGTCGCGGATCTCGCCGACCATTATGACGTCCGGGTCCTGCCGCACGATATGGCGCAGGCCGGCCGCAAAGGTCAACCCGATGTTCGGATTGACATGGATCTGGTTGACGCCGTCAATCTGGTACTCGATAGGATCTTCAATCGTGATGATTTTTTTATCGGGCAGATTGATGGCGCTCAACGCGCTGTACAGAGTCGTTGTTTTTCCGCTGC
>JAGDMJ010000023.1 GCA_017860555.1 Bacteroidota bacterium | reverse complement strand
AGGCTCCGCCCCGCAGGCGGAGGTGCTTTAGATGATCGTCGGCATTCTCGACGGACGAGAGGTGGCTGTGGATCCTGTCGGTCGGAACATGCATCTCTCCGTCCGGGGAATGGACCAACAGCCCCGATCGTTGCATTGCCGCAAGATGGCTCCCTCGCGCAAGGAAGTGGACATCATGTCCGCTTGCGAACAGCTTTGCGCCGACAAAACCCCCGACGCCGCCCGTGCCGATGATTGCGATTCTCATGGTTTCGCCACAAATGAAACTGGTCTGGCTCTAGCACCCAACAGCTGGCACCTACAACCTCTTTCGTGAACCTGTTTCTTTCGGCAGTGATGGCTCCGCAAAAATCACCTTCTCTCGCTCCAGCACCACCGTTCCCGGAGGCGCCCCTTTGGGTTTCCGCACGTATTTCTTCTCGGTCATTGCGACGGGGACCATCTTCGCATTCTTCATCTTGCTGTAATATGCAGCGATGCCGGCGGCCTGCTCCTTCGCTTTCTTGCCGGGCTCCCCCTTGCCTGATCCCACTTTCAGCAGCACATGAGAGCCGCTGGATCCACGAGCGTGGAACCAGAGGTCGTTTGGTTTGGCGTGATGGAGCGTTAGCAGGTCGTTGTTCTCGCTGCTTTTGCCTGCCCATACCTCGAAGCCCCCTTCTACGGTGAAAATACGGAATGGAAGCTGACTCTGCTTTTCGCTCTTCCCGCCGATTCCAAAGCGTTCCAGGTCCTCTGCATGGTCGTGCATGAAACCCTTCACCTCCTCCTCCGTGGCAATGTCGTCGAGCCCTGAGAGAAGCCGTTCTCCGAGCGCGATCTCGCCTCGCAGGCTCTCCAACCGGGAAACAGCTTGCTGGGCGGCCAACCGCGAACGTTTTGCCCGCTCAAAGTAGCGCTGGGCATTATGTACCGGTGAAAGCCTGGGGTCCAGCGCGATCGGCTCCGCATCGATCACAACATTTCTATCCCCCCTGGTGATATGAGAGAGGTGTGCCATCAAGAGCGTTCCTGTCCGTTCGTAGGCGTCCGCCCGAGAAGATTCTGCAGCTTCTTCGCTGATGGCGGTTTCCGTGCGCCTCGCCTTTGCTATCCGCTGGCGAATCGTTGCGGCCACCGCCGACTTCCGGTCTACGACCTGCGACACGGCCCGGCGGCGCGCAAGAAAGTATCGTACCGCTTCGTGGACACTGTCGAATTTTTTCTCCGCATGATCTCCGGCATGATGAAGGGGAATAATGGAAAAAAGTTCCGGTACGCTTTCGCGTTCATACACACGCACGGTAGGATGGTGAAGTTCCTGGATAATCTGGCGGACCGCCTGCTCGAGCGTACTCCGTGCGTCGCCCGTGATCTGCGAAGCCAGGGCAGAAGGCGGAATCTCTGCTCTGAAAAGGGCCTCGCGCGCCACGGTTGATCCAAGCACTGGAAAGCTTTTCCGCAGCACGGAGGATGCAACAGACGAGGGGTTTCTTTCAAGCGCCTGCCGGAATCGTGCGAAGTCGAAAATGATTTCTTCCGCCACTGTTTCGTACCTGCTACCCGCAAGCTCTTTCGCACGTTTGAACGTGTCTACGATTGTACCGTTGTGCACCAAGAGCACGTTGGATTTCGGTCCAAAGAACTGCGCGGCCACCAGTCGGCCGTCTTCCAGCGCCAGATGGATGACGCGATCCCCGGGTATTATCGAGAGGCCGGTCAGCCGGGCGTTGCGGCATCCGTCCATGATGTCCATGGAGTTCCGGCGAGCACGGGCGATGCCATCGTGCAGATAGAAGGTGCTTGCATCGGGGCGGCACGAGATCACCAGCGATGGGGGAGAGGGGCCGAAGGAAATGATGAGTTCGTCTCTTTCCTGGGTGAACGCGCCCGTAAGGGTCCGGCCCTCGAGAACCGGGGCGGCAGTTTCGGTAAGGTATTTGAGCGTATAGTAATTGCTGAGCATACGTTGGGGGACGCGGCTTGAGCTCGGGGACACGAGGCCAGGAATAGCGCAAGATACGATAATTAACAGCCAATGGACATCGGTCAACCAGCTGCGTCCGCTTCCTGACCGACCCCACTTTAATTATCAACAATATATTGAAAATCGCGCATTTTTCCCAGTAAATGACACTCCGGGTGTTGATAAGTTGTTGATTGTTACCGTGTTGCGGGCAATTGCAAGTGGGAGATCTTTTCATTATTATTATATGCTAATGATCTTTTGCGGAGAACTATGCTATCCAGCATGACCGGCTACGGCCGGGCCGAAATCACGAAGAAGGGAATAACGGTCACCGTTGAACTTCGAAGCGTCAACAACCGTTTTCTGGAGGTGACGGCGCGGCTACCGCGCTCCCTTTCCCTGCGCGAGAACGAGATCAAGGAGTTCGTCCGGCGCAAAGCGCTCCGGGGCAAGGTGAACCTGCTGGTAGGCATTGAGCGCGAAAACGGGGGAGGCATTCCTCTGAAGATCAATACTGCCGCGGCCCGCGGATACTACAAGCTGCTCAATGAACTCCGCAAGACGGTGAAACTCAAGGAAAAAGTGAAACTCGAGCACCTTCTGCATTTCACGGAAGTCATCGAGCAGGCGGAGGTCGAACGGGAGGATGAGGAGGAGTGGGGAGTGGTGCAAGAGACGCTTGGCCAGGCTCTTGACGGGCTTGCAGAGATGCGGCGCCAGGAGGGACGGGAGCTAGAAAAGGATTTCCGGCACCGGATCGGGGTGCTCGAGGAGTATCTGGGCAAAGTGGAAGAGCTCTCCAGGGCGCAGGTTCCTGCCGAACGCGCAAGGCTCCGCGAGCGCATCAAGGAACTGCTCGAGGGTGAGACGGTGGATGAGGGGCGCCTGGAGCTCGAGCTGGCGATTCTGGCCGACAGGCTGGATGTCACCGAAGAGTGCGTCCGATTCCGCAGTCACAACAAATTCTTCCTGGAGGCGTTGGACGCCCCCGAGTCGGCCGGCCGGAAATTGAATTTCCTGATCCAGGAGATGAATCGGGAGGCGAACACGATCGGGTCGAAAGTGAGTGACACGGCCATTGCCCACCTGGTGGTGCACATGAAGGAGGAGCTGGAAAAAATCCGCGAGCAGTTGCAGAACATCGAGTGACCCATGGTGTCCGGGCTCAGGGGAAGGCTCATTGTGATCTCCGCGCCAAGCGGTGCCGGCAAGACCACCATTGCCCGGGAGATTCTGAAGCGGAACCCTTCACTTGAGTTCTCGGTTTCGGCGACGACGCGTCCCAGGCGTATCGGAGAAGAACACGGCCGGGACTACTACTTCCTGTCGCGCGAGGAATTCGAGCGGCGCGTGCGCGCGGGGGAGTTTGTGGAATGGGAAGAGATCTACGGCAATCTCTACGGCACGCTGAACGCCGAAATTGAGCGGGCGCTCCGGAAGGGGCGTCACCTGTTGTTCGATGTGGATGTGAAAGGGGGATTGTCGATCAAGCGGCGGTTCCCGGACGCCCTGTTGATTTTTATCGAACCTCCGAGTATGGAGGTGCTGCGGAAGCGGTTGCAAGACCGGCACACCGAGGATGCGGCCGCGTTCGCCCGGCGCATGGAGCGCGTTGCCATGGAAATGGAGACCGGAAAGGCGTTCGACAGGCATTGCGTGAACGATGACCTCACACGGGCGGTTGCGGATGTACAGGCTTTGGTGCAAGAATATTTGTCGAAGTGAAGAGGAGAAGCACAGCATGGCAATCAAACCTATCGATCTCGAGTTCTTCAACCAGAAGGGGAAGAACGTCCACGAGTCTATTGTAGCGGCGTCGAAGCGGGCGCGGCAGATCAATGAGGACATCAAGATCGAGTTCAACCAGCGGGTGGAAATGTTCACGATCAAGACAGAGAGCGAGACCGAGGAAAATGACGTCAATCCCGATCAGCTCAAGGTCAGCCTGGAATTCGAGAAGCGTCCCAAGCCGACCGACGTCGCGCTCGATGAACTCATGCACAACCGCCTCCAATGGAAGTACAAGCAGCCGGAGGAAGTGGCGCCCCCGAAGGAAGAGGATTCAGAACCGGCCGATTGACGGCCGTCAGCACCGGGGCGGCGTCTCGGCCTCCGCCCATGGCTGGGATCGGACCTGCCCGCCGGGTCGGCCCTCATTGCGAAGCAGTCTCTCCTCAGCCCTGAGAGATCGCTTCGGGACAATGCGAAGCGTTGGCGTCGCATGGGGAGCTGTGCTTTTTCGTGTTAATCGCTTGTTTCAGGCATGTCACTCACCGGCAAACATATTCTGCTCGGCGTCTCCGGAGGGATCGCGGCATACAAGACTGCGTTCCTGGTGCGTGATTTCGTGAAGGCAGGAGCCGAAGTGCAGGTGGTCATGACCGACGCTGCGACGCACTTCGTGACACCGCTGACGCTGGGCACTCTGTCGCGCCGTGAGGTGATTACCGACATGTTTCCGCGCGGGGCCGCGGAGGCCACCACGCATTGGACGGCACATATCGACCTTGCTCTCTGGGCCGACATTATGCTGGTTGCCCCTGCGACCGCCAACACGCTCGCCAAGATCGCCTATGGCTTTGCGGACAATTTTCTCGCCACGCTGGTTCTGGCCCTGCGTTGCCCTCTCGCTGTTGCTCCCTCGATGGATGTGGACATGTATCGCAATGCCGCGACACAGCACAACCTGACGCTGCTGCGTGAGCGGGGTGTGCACGTGCTTGAACCGGAGAGCGGGGAGCTGGCAAGCGGCTTGGTGGGACCCGGGAGGCTTCCCGAACCCGAGACGATCCTCCACTGGGTGGAAGGTTTGATGGTGGAGACGCGCACCGACCTGCTGGGCAAGAAAGTTCTCGTGACGGCCGGTCCCACGCACGAGCCGATCGATCCAGTACGCTATGTGGGGAACCGCTCCTCCGGAAAAATGGGATTTGCCCTTGCGGCTGCCGCAACCAGGCGCGGCGCCGAAGTCACCCTGATCAGCGGCCCCGTTCATCTCCCGACACCTCCCGGTGTCCGCCGCCGTGATGTCGCTACTGCCCGCGAAATGGCCGGGGCCGTGGACGAGGAATTTCCCAGCACCGATGTGCTGATCATGACCGCCGCCGTCGCCGATTTCTCTCCCGTGCATCCTGCCGGCGACAAGATCAAACGGGACGCTGTCGTGGGCGACCGCATGACGCTGGAAATGGAGAAAAACCCCGACATCCTCCGCAGCGCAGGCGAACGAAAGGCCCGGCAGGTGCTTGTTGGATTTGCGCTGGAAACCAGCAACGGCCTGCATCATGCCCGCCAAAAACTGGCGGCAAAGCACCTGGATGCGGTCGTGCTCAACGATCCAACAGAAGACGGTGCCGGTTTTGGCACCGAGACCAATGTGGTAACGATTTTGATGGCGGACGGCAGAATCGATCGCCTTCCGCAGATGTCCAAGCTCGCAGTCGCCGAAGAAATCCTCAATCGGGTGGCTCCTCTTCTTCGTTAACGGGATTGCTGGGACGCGGCGGCCATCGTCAGTTCGTCTTCCCTCTACAATCCGTTCCTGAGCCATGGCGGACCTTTTTCTAGACATCCGACGTTTTATTCTGGAGGAGATTCAGCTCTTCGGAGACGTCCTGCTGGTCGAAGAGAACGCTTCGCGTCCCAGTCCACCCGCACCGGAGGAAGTCCCTATGCCACGTCGAAAGACCGCTGCCGTCAAAGTAGAGGAGCCTGCGCTCTTTGAAGAAATAGAAGCGCCTGTGGCGACGAAACCGAGGGAAGCCTGGGAAGACGCACGCACGCTGGACGAGTTGAAGGAGATGATTCATGACTGCACCAGGTGCGGCCTCTGGCAGACCAGGACGAATTTTGTGTTTGGGACCGGGAACCCGCACGCCACTTTCATGGTCGTGGGCGAAGCCCCCGGCGCGGACGAAGACGCCCAGGGAGAGCCCTTCGTGGGGCGTGCCGGGCAGCTCCTCAACAAAATCCTTGAGGCGATCCAATTCAAACGGGAAGATGTGTATATTGCCAATATCCTGAAAAGCCGGCCGCCAAATAACCGCAAGCCGATGCCGGAGGAGGTGGAGGCATGTCTTCCGTTCCTGAAAAAGCAGGTCGAGCTGATCAAGCCCAGAGTGATTCTTTGCCTGGGACTGACGGCCGCGGAGAACCTGCTGGGGACCACGGAAAGCCTCGGTCGCCTGCGCGGAAGAGTGCTGGACTATGAAGGGATCCCGGTGATGGTGACATATCACCCCGCCGCGTTGCTGCGCAATCCGGCATGGAAGCGGCCGACATGGGAAGACGTCCAGGCGGCGAGGAAGCTGCACGATACACAGATTGGCAAAGAATAATCAGTAGCGGCGAGAGTTATGGCAGAGATCACTCATCGGAGAGGAATCGATCTGGCGCTTGACCGCCCTGATACCGCGGGTCGCGTTCCTCCGCAGGCAGTGGAGGTGGAGGAACAGATCCTCGGGGCGATGCTGCTGGAGAAGGAGGCGATTCCCAAGGTCATCGAGGTGCTTGATGACGGTGCCTTCCATGCCGAGAAGAACAAGAGGATTTTCCAGGCGATCATTGCGCTCTTTGAGCGGAGCGAACCTGCCGACAACATCACGGTGGCCGAAGAACTGCGCCGCCGCGGCCAGCTGGAAGCGATCGGAGGGGAAGCGTATCTCGTCGAGTTGACCATGCGCGTGAGTTCGGCGGCGAATGTGGAGTACCACGCGCGCATTGTCCTGGAAAAGGCCTTGTTGCGCAGGCTCATCGTCGAGAGCAACTCGCTCACCGTACGCGCCTACAATCCCACCGAGGATGCGTTCGACCTGCTTGACGAAGCGGAGCAGGCGATCTTCAAGATCTCCGAGTGGCGGCTCAAGAAGAATTTCCTGTCGATGGACAAGGCCGTCCACGATACGCTGGAGATGCTCGAGAGCATCCATGGCAAGCATGAAGGGGTGACCGGCGTGCCGACCGGGTTCCGTGACCTGGACACGCTCACCGGCGGCTGGCAGAATTCGGATCTGATCATCATCGCCGGACGGCCGAGTTCGGGCAAGACGGCTTTCGCCCTCTCGCTTGCGGCCAATGCCGCCATGCATAAGAACAAGCCGGCAGGCGTTGGGATCTTCTCGCTGGAAATGTCCACCCGCCAGCTGGTCATGCGCCTCCTCTGCGCGGAAGCGCGTGTTGATGCCCACGCCGTGCGCACCGGCCGGCTGCCCGATGATGACTGGAAGCGGCTGAGCATCGGCGCAGGCCGCCTTGCGAAGGCGAACATCTTCATTGATGACAGCGCAAGCCTGGGGATCCTTGAGCTGCGTGCGAAGGCCCGGCGTCTCAAGGCCGAACAGAACGTCGGCCTCATTATTGTTGACTATCTCCAGCTGATGCAGGGCCCCCGCTCGGCGGAGAACCGGGAAAAGGAAATCTCGTCGATCTCCCGCTCGCTAAAAGCCCTCGCGAAGGAGTTGGACATTCCGGTTGTGGCGCTTTCCCAGCTCAGCCGTGCGGTGGAGGGAAGAACCGATAAACGCCCCATTCTCTCGGACCTCCGCGAATCGGGAGCCATCGAGCAGGATGCGGACGTCGTTGCGTTCGTCCATCGGCCCGAAATGTATACCGATCCGAAATCCGAGAAGATGGAAGAAGTCCAGGGGAGAGCCGAGATCATCGTCGGCAAGCAACGGAACGGCCCCATCGACGATGTGACGCTTGCCTTCGTTTCACGGTACGCGCGCTTTGAGAACCTGGCGCTTCCAAGTTTCGAGGCGCTGCCACCGGGTCCAGAGGAGACACCGTTCTGATGCCCCTTCAACGACGCGCGCGCTATTCGCGCCGCAGGTTTCTCAAAGATGCAGCATTGCTTGCCGCAGTCCTGCCGCTCGGCCCCCGTTGCGCAAGCGCGTTCCTGAACAATGCCCCGGACAGGAACGAAGAGATCGTATGCCAAAAATTCCAGCTTGCCGCTGACCCGTCGCTGCAAGGGAAAACCGTCGGCGATGTGATGGCGGCGATTGGCCTTTCCTTCATCGGCACCCCGTATGTGGCGCAGACACTGGAGGTCCCCGGCCCCGAGCACCTCGTGGTCAATCTGCAGGGGCTGGATTGTACAACGTTCGTCGAAAATACCCTGGCGCTTTCCCGTTGCGTGAAGCTCAACGAGCCGACCTTTGAAGCCTACACAAAACAGCTCCAGCTTATCCGGTACCGGTCGGGAGTTATTCAAGGATACCCGAGCCGGCTGCACTATTTTACCGACTGGATCGGCGACAACGAGCTGAAGGAAATTGTCCGCGACATCACCCGGGATCTCGGGGGTGTGCCGCTGGTGAAGGCCATTGATTTCATGTCCACCCACCGGAAATCGTACCGGCAACTGTCGGAGAAAAGCGTCGTGGATGCCATCAGCGCCGCAGAGCTCCGCCTCTCGTCGGCAGTGCATTCGTATGTGCCGAAAGGTGATGTCGCGGGAATGCAGGATAAATTGCGCAGCGGTGATATCATCGCGATCACGACCTCCATTCCGGGGCTTGATGTCTCCCATACGGGCCTCGTGGTCGAACAAGAAGGCATGCCCTACTACCTCCATGCGCCTCTGTCGGGAGGCGCAGTCCAGTTGTCGAAAGCCACGCTTGCCAGCTATCTCGCAGGAGCGGGAAAACAGACCGGCATCATCGTCGCACGACCGGTTGAGCCGGGCGGGCATTGACACGTTCACCCATTATCGAAAGGATGCACAGATGAACAGGCGCATTGTTTCTGTGGTCGTTGCGTTGTTCGTTGCGGTCATCGCACACAGCCAGGGAGTCTATTGGGAAAGCGCTACCTCCGGGGGCGCGCTGGGCGATCGCGTGATCTCCAGTCAGTCGTACTACATGCCCCACAAGTTCAAGACCACAACCATGGACATGGGCAATGTCCTGATTGTGCGGCTGGACACGAAAATGATCTATCAGATCGACCCGAATGAGAAGACCTACTCGGAGACCACCTTCGACGAATGGGAAGCGCAGATGAAGGCCATGGGCCAGAAGATGGACGCGCAGATGGATGATCTCCGCAAGAAAATGGAGGAGATGCCGGAAGAGCAGCGCAAGATGATGGAACAGATGATGGGCGCCCAGATGGCAGGCAAGAAAGGGAAGGACGCAAAGCTGGAGGTGAAGAAGACCGGCGAGAGCAAAAAGATCGCCGGGTTCGGGTGTACGAAATACAGCGTGACAAGCGATGGCAAAGAAACGATCGCGTTGTGGACGACGAAGGACCTGAAGGGGTACGATGCCATGCGGAAAGATATGGAGGAATTCACCTCGCGGGTGGTGACGTCGGACCTCCAGGGGATGAAGTCGTATGCCGAGGCGATCAAGAAAGTGGACGGCTTCCCTATGCAGACCGACATGCAGGGCGGCATCAAGGTCGAGGTCACAAAGGTGGAGCGGAAGGACGTTGCCGCCAACGAGTTTGAGGTTCCCGGAGGCTACACCAAGGTGCCACCGAAAACCATGGACAAAAAGGATTCTGACGAGGAGTGAGATCTCCCACACCACCTGGTTCCCCTCTCTTGACGTGAGCGAGGGAGGGGGTCAGGGGGTGGGTGAGATCAACGCTCACTTCCTCTTTTCTCCAGTCCAACGTCGCACTTCGCTTTCGCACTCTTCTTGACCATCTCAAACCTGTCCCAGGACGGGTCCGATACCGGCATCCGGGGATGGTAGACGTGATACTGCACCGCCAGGTTCCGGAGCGATTTGCCGGTGACCCCGATCAGCGACAGGCGGTACTGAACATCGGAGTCCTCACCGCACCCGGGGCCATCATAGAGCTCGTCGAACCCGTTGATGGCAACAAGATCCGTCTTTGCCACGGAGAAATTGCTTCCGAGCATGCCGCGCACCTTGCGCAGGAGGATCTTTCTCAGCAGGCGGCTCGGAATGCGAATGCCATCCTCCACGCGCAACGACGCTCCCCGCAAGCCATCCATCAGTTCCGCCCATCCCATCCGTTCGAACTCGCCGCTGCGGATTTTCTCCAGCGTGAGACCCGTTGACCAACGTTCACTGGTCTCTACCCTCCGCCCCAAGAGCACCTTTCCCTCCTCGCGTTCGTTCCAGTGGTCAAGTAGAAAATGGCGCGATGGAATGCAATCACCGTCAATGAACACGATGTGCTCTCCGCGAGAGGCTTGGATGGCCTTATTGAGCATGATGTTCTTCTGCCACCCCCGGTCTTCGTGCCAGAGGTGGAAAATCGGAGAGGGCATGTGCCGCCTCAGCTCGTCGACGAGCGTTCGTACCTCGGGGCCGGAGCCGTCATCGGCGATGATCACTTCGAAGTTGGAGAATGACTGGCGCTGGCAGGCAGCGAGGACAAGCCGGAGAATCTCCGGCTTGTTATAGACAGCGATAACGAGAGACAGCGATGGTGATGAAAGCACGTGACCTGGTTTTTCAGTGAACTCGGATGTTTTTTTTGCGTCCGTAACAAACAAAAGAGTCGTTTCAGCCTGCTCCAGGACAGCATCAAGCTGCCTGTCGATCAGGGTGAAACGACTCTAATATAATGAATTCGTTGCTTATTTGAACCTGAACGGGATCACCACCCACGCTGCGACCGGTCCCTCCCCCATCACACCGGGAGAGAAGGTCGATCTCTCTATGGCATCGATAACCGATGGTTCGAAAACGCTGTTGGTGCTGGAGACGATCTGTATCTCCTGCGGCTTTCCGTCCTTGTCAATCAGCACTTTCGCCGTCACCTCACCGCTCATGTGATTCCGGAGCACAAAATCGGGGAGGCGAGGCTTCTCAAGGTGCACGATTTTCGGGTCCTGCTGGATTGCCACGAACGGCGCACTTTCCCGGACGCGCTCTACCTTCGCTGGTTCGAGCGAGGCGACGAGTTTTGTTTCAAGTTGCGGTGCAGGGATTTCCTTCTGCACCGGCGGAGGAGGCTCAACTGTTTTCTCGGCCGGGACTACTGCCGCTTTGGCTCGAACTCCGGAGGGGGCGAGGTTCTCGTCCTGGGTCGTGCCTGCTGCAGATCGGACTGGCGGATCCCGGCGGACGGGTTCCGGAGGTGGCGCGCTCTTTTCAGCAGCACCGAGAGAGCTCTTTGGCTCGAGCGTGGTCAGGGGTGCAATGGAGGGAGTTGGCTCCTCCACAAGTCCCACTTCCGCCGGCTGCTCGGCCGGAGCAGACACGTGCTCTGACGCGGGCGCAACGGTTGCCACAGGAACGGGCTCCGCTTCCTCCACCTTTTCGAGCGTCAGCACTCCTGCGGTACCCAGAAGCAACGAGGCAATGAGAGCGACATAGAGCCAGCTTTTCCGAGATGGACGGCGTGGCGCGGGAGCGGCGGCCTCCACGACCACGTGGGGAGGCGCGGGTTCGGCTTTGGGAGGATCGTTCCGGGGCGCGGCCTCGGCTTTTGTGAGTTGCGCTCGGGATGCCTGGAGCTCGGTGACACGAATTTCGTATTCCCGCGCAAGGCGATGCGCCGGGTCGATTTGCAGGACACGCTTGATCTCTGCCAGAGCTTTATCGTACTCTCCTTTTGCGAGGAAGCGAGTCGCATTCTGGAAGTACTGAAGCTTGAGTGCTTCAAGCGCCTCAAGCTCGGCCTTGTTGAGCGCCGAGCGGAGGAGCTCTTCGCCGGAACCTGTTGCTGGATTCAAAGCTACGTGCCCCCTTTCTTGAAGGATGCCATGCAGCATCTACGACGTTGCCGGATGAGAACAGCTTGCGCTACGATACTTCACAGGAAGTGTACCAAAAGCAGAGGTGACAAGATGTGCGAAAGGTCACGAAAACAGGGGACTTGCAATGCCCTCTGTCACTTATGACCACACACCGGGGATGGCTCGGTTGCAGCGAGGGCAGGTACCATGACGAAGTCGATTGCGCCGGACCGTGAATCCCATCCGCTCAATGAGAGGCTCGTTGCAGTCCGGACAGAAGGTGTTCTCGTATTTTCCGGTCGTACCGGGCAGATTGCCGGCATACACGAAGTGCAGCCCGGCGTTGTAACCTGTCTCTGCAGCGCGCAACAATGTGCTGGCGGGAGTGGAATCCCGGTCGACCATTTTGTAATCCTGATGGAACGCCGTGACATGCCACGGGATATCCGGAGAAACAGAAACAAGAAATTGCGCAATGTCCTGCAGCTCTTCGTTTGAATCATTGAAGCCTGGAACGACCAGCGTGACGATCTCCACCCAGATTCCCCCGCTATGGAGCGTCCGGATCGTCTCGAGAACATTCTCCAATTTCCCCCCCAACTGCTGGTAGTTTCTCTGTCGGAAGCTCTTCAGATCGATCTTGTACAGGTCCACGTACGGCCTGATATAGTCGATCACCTCCGGCGTCCCGTTGCCATTGGAAACGTAAGAGCATTTGATGCCATGCGGTTTGGCAAGCTTGAAGATTTCGATGGCCCATTCGCTGGTGATCAGAGGTTCGTTGTACGTGCTGGTGATGACCGGGGCTTCGTGTTGCAGTGCCAGTGAGACGATCTGTTCCGCCCGTGTAAGTTCCGGCGTGGTTCCCGCCAGAGGATTCCGGACCGCCTGGGAGGTGATCCAGTTCTGACAGTAGGCACAGCGATAATCGCACCCCAGCATACCGAAGCTGAGCGCCTTGCTTCCGGGGAGGGCATGGAAGAAAGGCTTCTTTTCGATCGGGTCAAGCGCAACCCCTGCAACGTATCCGTGCGGGACGTGAAGCATGCCGTCACGATTGAAACGGACTTTGCAGATGCCCTCGCGTCCGGGCGGGATTTTGCAGCGGTGACCGCAGGCGAAACAACGCACCCATCCGTTGGGCATTTTCTCATGCAGCGCCGCCGCCCCTTCTTTCGTATGGGTTGCGAGCAATTCCTGGAGTGTGCCTGACTCTTTCATATCCATCAGCTCAATTCAACATCACTCTACTAGAAGCTAAAGAAAGAGGCGTGGAATGTCAATTGGCTAAAGCACGCAACAGATTTCCCCGAGGCCCGTAATTACAGGGGAGCCATAACTCCAACATTCTCGGTTTGCGCCATGATCAAGTTCCTGCTCTGGCTTCTGCTTCTCTTCTTTTGCTGGCCGCTGGCGCTTCTGGCGCTGGTGCTCTATCCCGTTATCTGGCTTCTCACACTCCCGTTCAGGATCGTAGGTATCGCCGTGGAGGGAGTGTTCCAGTTCCTCAAGGCTATCATCTTCCTCCCGGCGCGCCTGCTGGGGGGCGCCTCCACTAAATAGTCCGGTCACAGCCCGAGCACGTACACTTCCTGCCGGCTCATGAGTGACTCCTGAGCCTGGTACCCGCTGTCTTTGAGAAAAGCAAGAAATCCCCGGGTCCGGCGCCCGCATCTCAATTTGCTCCGCAAATTGCTCTGGACACCTGTGTACTGCACAATGGACAGATTCAATGGTCACTGACACCCGACGTACCCTACTGATCAAAAACCAACGCGTTTTCGGCATGTCATCGGCTCATCTCCTCTGGCATGCTTGTTGAAACTATTATTTTGGGAGCCTGCCCCCTTGCCAACTTTCGGAGGTTGCCATGAACTACCGCTGGTCCAACCGTTTGCTCGCTGGGATCTTTCTGTTCCCTGTTTTCTGTCTTGCACAACCTTTGCCGGACCAATCGGTGGACGCCAATGTTGATTCCCTGATCATGGGGTGGAGATGGCAGAGCTCCGACGGGGGATCGTCAATCGACGTCAGTTCGTCAAGCTTCATCCTGTTCGACGGGAGACTGTACGACTTCGATTTGTCTGATGGAGCGCTCAGGTTCATTGGAAGCGGGGATTCGATTCCTTACCGGTATGATGCCACAGGTGAACGCCTCACGCTTGAGCCTCCGGACGGTCCACCCAGGGACTACCGCCGCACGATTCAGTCAGTCCTTGCGCGGCGGGGGACCAGGAGATTGCCCGAAAAGGCGGAATTCCTTTTTGGAAGGTTCTCCACGGTGGAACGGCGCTCGGCAGACAATGGATTGGAACGCAGGACGATCAACTTTCGTGCGAACACCGAGTTTGACTTCGGGCCCCGGGGAAACACGACTGCCGGTGGAGCCGACTCCTCGGCGGCAATTGGGACAGCGCTGGTGTATGAAGATGCAGTGATCTTCTCCTTCTACGACAGCTCGGCTGCCGAGGCGAAAGTCACGTCGCGCAACTCGCGTGGGGATATCCGGAGTTTCACATATGTCGACGAGGAATATGCGCGCGAGCCGTGGGAAACCACACTGCTTTCGTCTCCGGAGCCTTACCCGGTGTATGAGCCTGTCCCGGGCCCCCCTCCTCCTCGCCCGCTGCCGCCGTACTATCCGCCTTACTATCCGCCAATCTACTATCCGCCGCACTATCCTCCCTACTACCCGCCGGTGGTCATCAGTGCGCCATACCCTCACCCACCCGATAAAGGTGGAAAGAAGGGGACCGAGAGGGGATCAATCGGGGTAAGCCGTGGGAGCGGGAGCAGCGGTTCGACATCGTCCCGGCCATCAGGGGGATCATCCGAGTCGTCCGGCGGACGGAGCGGGTCCTCGGGAGGAACATCCCGGGGTGGCAATCGAAGATAGCAAGGGAAGGGGGTAGAGCTTGAATGCTGAACGCCGGCCGTCGGCCGGCGAATCAGGACCCGGTGGGGCAGGCGAAGCATCTGTCAGTCCCCCGGACGCAACTATTCCTTTTGCTCCACGGGATCTCCTTCCGCCTCCAGGTTTCCATCCCACAGGTAATGCCTGGTTTCCGAGACGATGACCCTGTTGAGCACAAGCAACGAGACGAGGTTCGGTATTGCCATCAAACCATTCGTCACATCTGCCAGGGACCAGACCAGAGGAAGAGAAAGGACCGAACCGACCATGACTGCAACGACCCAGAGCCAGCGGTAAGGCGTGATGGCACCCGACCCGAACAGATATTCCGCGGCTTTCTCCCCGTAATAGGACCATCCCAGGATTGTCGAGAAGACGAACGTCAAGAGCCCGATTGTAAGTACAAT
>JAGDMJ010000526.1 GCA_017860555.1 Bacteroidota bacterium | reverse complement strand
CAGGAACTGCGACATGGCGAAGAAATTGGGCTTCATGGAAAAGATCGTGTGCAACCGGCGAATGGGCACATACAGGTTGCCCGCAACGACGATGGGCATGCGATTCTCAAAATCCTCGAGCGCGATGTTGAGAATGCGCATGGCGTCCAGTTTGAACTGCCCTGCGCGTATGAATTCGGGAACCGGTAGAGTGAAATAGCTCTCCGTCGCCTCTGGACGTTTCTCCACCCTGACAGACAAGACGCCAGATTTCGTTTCCACGTCAAGGCTGAACGTGCCCGGCCCTCCCATTCCCAGCATCCCTTCTTCCGCGAGAGCATGGAAGGCGGCAACCAGGGTGTGGTCAGAGAGCGGGATCTCCGTCTGAGGCGTGTAACACCGGATCTGAATGTGGGCGGCTGCGGTCGACGGAGGAAGAACGAACGCCGTGGCATAAACCGCCATCTCACGAGCGATCGCCTCCATCTGGTGGTCGGTAAGGCCGGATGCATCCAGGATCACACCTGCGGGATTGCCCGTCAGAGGGGTGTCCGTGAAGGCATCGACCTGTTTTACCCCGATCTTTTGCCACCGTTTCATACCCACGGGACTCTTCTGCCGCGCAGACGGGTGGTCAAGGGCGCACACGATTGACTCCTTGTCACGCCAGGCGCACTGCTATCAGCGTCCGGCGTTCCTTAATGTAATAGAGCATGTCATGTTGCACAAAAAACAGCTCGGGGATGACCCCATGGGCCCCGGTGCATACCGTGTCACTGTAGAGAAGCGACCCGGTAGCCCGTTCCACAACTTTCACTGTACTGGAATAGAGCGGAGGATCCTGCGCCGTTCGCCGAGGGGCCGGGCCGTTGTAGTCAAAGATGATGAACCTGCCATGCTCGACCGCTTCGACCGGGCCTGTAACCGTCGTGAGATTAGAATGTCTTTTCACCGCCGTTGCAAGGTCAGGATCGTCTATGGCAAGGCGTTCGAGCGGCAGCGGAAAGTTCACGTGATTCCTTTCGGGCGGCGTTGCCCACTCATCCTTCAGCGCCTGAATCTCCGCAACCTGACGATACCGGCGCAACTCACCGCTTCGCCTGTCCAACTCCACGATCTCCTGGCCGGAGGAGGTGTCCCGCCGGCCAACGACTGACTCATTCCCGACACCTGAGAATTCCAACGCTGGATCTTCCCAGAGCGTTTTCCCGGCGAGCAGATCTACTGCGACGATACCGCGGTGCAGCGGGAGATTCGGGATGGCGAAACCATGGATAAGTACCGTGTCCTTATAAACCGCCTCAATACCTACCCACCAGTCGTCGCCCGGGGAGGCAATTCGCCAGAATTCATGCCCCTTCACACCATCAAGGCAAAAGAACAGTGCCTTTTTTTCTTCCACCCGACGCTCCTCCCCTATCAGCATTCCCCCATCAGCAGGTCGGATTTGCCAGATCACACCTTTAGCGCTGTAGCTCCAGGAAGGTTCAATCTTGCGGGAGTCGTACAAACCGAGTGTCCGCACTGAGTTACAATCCCCCTCTCGTTCGCTAAAATCTTTGGACAAGATAACAATCAATGGACCTAACAGCAAGACCTTTTGCCGGAACAAGCCTCAAGGCGTCCGGTTCTCGTCACTCAGGAAGCCTCCATGGACACTTCCAGGCCTCAACCAGGCAGACAAATGACAAAAAAGGCGGATATCTCATGCCTTTCTTGCCTTTGGGTATTTTGCGCGCTTCGCGGCTTCCTGATCAGAGGCTTTTGAGGTGGGATTTGAGGGTGTCTTTCATCTTCTGAAGCGCCACACTCCTGTGGCTGATGGTGTTCTTGACGTCAGGCAGCATCTCGGCGAAGGTCTGCGTATACCCATCAGGCAGAAAAACCGGGTCGTATCCGAACCCCCCTTCTCCATGGGGCTCTTCGGTGATGCTGCCCCGGCAGATCCCCTCCTCCAGGATTGGCGCCATGCCGGGGGCGACGAAGGCAAGGACGCACCTGAATTGCGCCCCTCTGCGCCGGGGCGGAACTCCCTTCATGCTTCCCAGGAGTTTCCTGCAATTGTCTGCGTATGTCGCATCCGGTCCGGCATAGCGCGAAGAGTACACACCCGGAGCCTTGTTCAGGTAGAACACTTCGAGCCCTGTGTCGTCCGCAATCGCGGGAACACCGATCAAACCGAAGACCTCCTTCGCTTTCTTCAGCGCGTTTCCCTCGATGGTCCCGGCGTCCTCCAGGATCTCACCGACCTGCGGATAAGCGTCGAGCGTGACAACCTCGAGGCCAAGGTCATTGAGCATTGCCTGTAATTCTTCCGCCTTATGCTTGTTGCGCGTTGCGAGAAGCAGTTTACTCATGTTCATGCAGAGATCCTTTCGAGTAGGGCCTGAGTTTCTCCTCTTGCGGCGTGGATCACCTCCTCCTCGTCCAAGGCAAGCAACACTCCGTCTCTCTTGAGCCACCGCCCGTCTACCATCACCGAATGGACGTTCGCGAGTGAACCCGAATACACAATCGTTGAGTAGATATCGTTTGCCGTTGCCGCGGATGGGTTCCAAACTTGATCAAGGTCAAGGAGCACGAGGTCCGCTTTTTTTCCCGCCTCGAGGCTTCCGACTTCGCTTCGCAATCCGAGTGATGTCGCGCCTCCGAGTGTCGCAAGTTCGAATACCGTCTCCGCCGGCATCGCAGTGGCTCCATGGACCGGCTTCTGGATCAACGCCGCGTGACGCATTTCCTGAAACATGTCAAGCGTGTTGTTGCACGGTGCCCCATCCGCCCCGAGAGAGACCTGAAT
>JAGDMJ010000525.1 GCA_017860555.1 Bacteroidota bacterium | reverse complement strand
TCGGCCGGGGAATACTCAGGACCGTCTTCATCACCGTCCGTTTCAGAGGCCACGTAGCGGGACTTTTCACGTGACGGACCACCGAGGTGCGGGGTGGGCAACTGTTTAATTCAAAGCGCCCCGGAGGGCTGCCGGCTGAATAGTAATTGATAGTTTGCACATATTCAATTATCATGCTTTTTCTTCAGGAATGGTCCCTCCAATCAACCGGGGGGAGTTTACCGCCGGGGTGAGGGGTTTAGTGGAGCTTCAAGCTCACCGCGGGAAGATAGTCAGTGGGATCGCCGCTGGATGTCAGTTATTGGTAGTTTCGGTCACATCTGAGACGGGTGGACAATTCTTCCCCGAAAACCTGGGCCGGCGAAATTCGTTCCTGATCTGGTGGCCAATCCTGAATTGTCGGTGATGACGCTGGCAAACCAGGAGGTGTGTTCGCTGGCATCCTGTAATAGCCATGGATACATTCCGGAGCACCTTGTCTCATTCAATGGAGGAGGGATCATGCCCGAGGAAATCGAGATTCATACTGACAAACTTCATGAAACCATCCACGAGGAAGCTGAGAAATCTGCCGAAAAGTGGATCTTGAGCGTGGCGCTCACTACTGCACTCCTTGCGGTCCTTGCGGCCATAACATCACTCCTGGCCGGGCATCACGCCAATCAGGCCACAATCGAGATGATCCAGAGCGCCGATCAGTGGGCCTACTTTCAAGCTAAAGGAATCAAGGCCGCTGTTCTCCAGAGCAAAATGGAGCTTCTGGACGGGCTGGGGCGAGACGTTGCGGCGAAGGATAAAGAGAAGGCTGTCGAATACAGCAAAGAGCAGAAGGACATTGAAGAGGCTGCGCGGGAGAAGGAACGCTCATCAACCGCCAATCTCGCCACTTATGACGTACTCGCGCGCGGAGTCACGCTCTTTCAAATTGCCATCGCTATGTCAGCGATATCAGTCCTTACCCGAAGGAAGTGGCTCTGGTATATCGGCGGCGTTCTCGGACTCGCAGGGATGGTGTTCCTGATCCAAGGGCTGTTCTGAGGGGAAACTGCTTTTTCCCCCTCGGGCGAATTCCCGTCACCGCCTTTGGCGTGGACGAGGCTCGCTCGCCTCGCTCCGCTCGTCGAAGCGGGTCCCGTTCCTGGAAAGCGGAACGGGACGGCGAACTGCCGACCTGCGGTTCAGGAAATCCACACCTCTCTCCCCCGGCTAGATCTTGTGAACTACTTTCAAGATTGCCAACGGCATCAGCCGGTTCACCTCCCCAGGTGCTCTTCAGACCAGGCAGTTGCAGCAGGGCAGCCGCCAGCGAGAACACGTGCCCGGGAATCTTCAGAGGTGTTCGCCATCGGTTCGTGAGCGAATGTTCCCAGGTGCGCTTGAACATCTGAAACTACGATAAGAAAAATGGAGAATCAAGAACTGAACGGGGACGGGCTTGTGTTTGAGAAGGGCAGCGAAGGCTTGAAATGTTGAAGACCCATTCGAATTCGAAGTGAACGATTCTGCCCGGCCGGATGTTGCACGCTTCGTGGTGGCTGAGTCGAGGGCAGTTGATGTGCGTCGGTCGTCAACCCGGGAGGGATGTTATAAACACAGGTGAATGAATTCGAAGGAGATGAACCTCATGTCCCGCTTGCGCGTCCTTTGCTTTTCAATCTCAGTTGACGGATATGGTGCCGGCCCGAACCAGGATCTCGAACATCCGCTGGGCGTCGGCGGACCGGAAATGTTCGACTGGTTCTTTCGCACGCGAACGTGGACTCGGATGCACGGCGGTGAGGGGGGTGAAACGGGTGTCGATGATGATCTTTCGGCGAAGGGTTTCGAAGGGATCGGCGCGTGGATAATGGGGCGAAACATGTTCGGTCCCATCAGGGGCCCGTGGCCGGATGAAAGCTGGAAGGGCTGGTGGGGCGAAGAGCCGCCGTACCACACCCCCGTTTACGTGCTGACGCACCATCCGCGTGCCCCGCTCCCGATGAAGGGTGGTACGGAATTCCGGTTCGTTACCGAGGGCATTCATTCTGCCCTGGAGCAGGCGAAGGATGCCGCGCGCGGGAAAGACGTTCGTTTAGGGGGTGGCGTTGCAACAATACGGCAGTACCTGTCTGCCGGCCTCATAGACGACCTCCACCTCGTACTCTCCCCCGACTTGCTGGGCACAGGGGAACACTTACTTCATGGAATAAATATCCGCGCGCTGGGATACGAAATAGCCGAGCATGTGCCTGGAACCCATGCGATCTCTCACATCACCTTACGTAAGCGGGCGCTAAATAGGTAGCGGTAAGCCCTACGATAGTGCTGCACATCAAACCTCGCAGTGGCCTCATCATCGACAATCTAATTGAGAAAGTCATGAAACGGATTCTCTTTCCTCTGTTCCTCTGTGCTGCCCTCGTATCAGCCCAGGAGAACCATCCTGTATCCACGGCCGGACAAATCGGCACTGTCGCTGGAAACCGCTGGGTCGACAAGACGCTGGACCTCAAGGTTGCAGACCCCTCGGGCGGCACCATCAAATCCTGGTTCATCCTGGCGCCTCCGCGTGCCATGTGTACCATCTCGGTGGATGGCACGACACGCTACTCCGGTCGGTTCGGTAACCTCTTTATGTCCCGCGCGAGTGTCATGTCGAGCGCGACAGGCAACGACGGCTACACGAGCAGGTACTTCTCGGTGACCAACACCGGATTGTTGAACGGTTACACGGCCGGGCACAACGCATACTTCGATGTCCCCTTCCGCGATTCCGTGCGGATTACCATTGTCGGCGACACGGT